>NZ_DBKDTU010000033.1:0-3692 GCF_055505085.1 Candidatus Hepatincolaceae symbiont of Strigamia maritima | reverse complement strand
ATAGTGGTATAACTATTTCTTGGGGAGGGTTAGGTAGGTATAAGCAGTCATTTGATGAGGAGATGAGAGATTTACAGGCAGTAAAAGAAATAGCTAATTTATTACCTGAGGATAGTGGATTTGATGAAGAGAGTAAATTACATAAACTACTAGCTAAAATTCTAACCAAGTCTATGTTACAGCTAACTATGGGCAAGGAGGTACCGGCAAAGGAGGTATTTTTCTTTGCAAAGTCCTTAAAGGAGATTATGTCTTCAACCAAAGATAGAGAAAAAATCCGTGAACAAATAGAGAAAGAAGTAAAAGAAAAAGTAATAAAAGATGTTGAGAAGGTAGCTAAGACAGAGGGTTTATCAGATAAAACCATTGCTAATTTAAAGAGAGCCTTAAGTTCATAATGTTATTAAAATACCAACAGAAGTTTTTAAATACCCATGCTAAAATTAAAATATGGCGTAAAAGTAGACAGATAGGAGCTACATGGACACTTGCTTGTAATAGTTGTTTAGTTTCAGGACGTAGTAATAAGGCTTATAATACATGGTTTTCTTCCACAAATAGTGAGGCAGGTAAATTATTTATTCAAGATGTGGGAGATTGGTCTTTAAAAATGAATACAGCCATTAGCACTTATTCATTAGAGGATAGACTGATAGATAAAGATAGAGACATAAAAGCCACTGGTGTAGATTTTATCAGTGGTAGAGGTGTTTATTCTCTGTCATCAAATCCAAACAACTTTAGGGGTAAAAGAGGTGATGGAATACTAGATGAGTTTGCTTTTCATGATAAGCAAAGAGAATTATGGAAAGCTGTAATGCCTATTACTCGCTGGGGTGGAAATGTATATGCTTTATCCTCAGTTGGGTTAGAGGGAGACTTTTTTGAAGAGCTGTGTGAAAAAGCTAAAACTACCAAGAATTGGTACTTTCAAGAAACTACTATTGAAGACGCTATTAATGATGGTTTAGTTGAAGCTATTTGGAAAGCTCAAGGTATCAGAAAAAAGCCAACACTTAAAGATAAAGGTACTTTTATACAAGGCATTAGGGAAGAGTATGTAGATGAAGAAAGTTTTTTACAAGAATATATGTGTATACCTGCATCAAGTGAAGCATCACAATGGTTAAGTTGGGATTTAATAACAGGGGTTGAAGATAAGGAAATTGCTATAAATGGTAGTAAATATAAGGGCGGTAAAACAGTAATAGGTAATGATATTGCAGCTAGAAAAGATAAATGGGTAGCAACAGTATTTGAGATAATAGGCGATGTAGCACATTTAGTTGATATGTTAATTATTACAAAAACCATGCAAAATGGCAGATTAAAGCCGACAAGCTTTGAGTATAAAGAAGATAGAATGAAGGAGTTGGTTAAAAAATATAATCCTTACAGAATATATGTAGATCAAACTGCAATGGGTGAAAAAGTAACAGAGGATTATAAAAAGCTCTTTGGTAGTGTCAGAGTTGAAGGGGTTATTTTTAATCAAAGCTCAATGGAAGAAATGGCAATTAATGCCAAGCAAAAGTTTGAAGATAAGAGGCTAAGATTGCCTTTTGCAAATGAGAATATTAGAAGTGATTTACGCTTAATAAAAAAAGAAATAGGTATAGGCAACAAGCTTAGATTTACTACTGCAAGAGATAAAAACGGGCATGGTGATATAGCTTGGGCAATATTCTTAGCACTGCTAGGTATTAAAAATAGATACACACCTTATAAATATAGACCAGTTAGTAAAGATAAAGGTTTTAAGAAATATGAAGCAGATTTTGAGAGAGCAAATTTTAAAAGAAATAGAAGAGAATTTTTCTAGCAGGACTAGTCCTGCACCTATTTATAAAGAAAAGACATATATTAATGGGAACAAGTAAATAATGGTAAGAAAAACTAAGAAAATATTCAACAAAGAAGAAGATAACAAAGCTAAAGGTTTGGAAAAAACTAAAATTAGAGAGCAAATCTCTAAACTTGCACCTGTTAGAAAGTCTGTTTTTCAATCCTCTCTTATAGGTTTAAGCCCTGTTAAATTAGCGAACATGTTAAAAGATGCAAAAGAGGGTAGAACTCAAGGCTTTTTAAGTTTAGCCGAAGAGATGGAAGAAAGAGATAGTCAATATAGAACGGTTCTTAATACTCGTAAATTGCAAGTAACCTCAACACCTTTTGGTTTAACTCAAGTAAAAGAAAGTGGTAAATCTAAAGAAATTTATGAGTTTACCCAAAGAATTATAGATGCACCCATATTTTCTAAAATGTTATTTGAGCTTTTAGATGGCTTGGGTAAAGGTTTTTCTGTAGTTGAAATAAACTACAAAGAACATAAGGGCAAGGTATTACCAAAGGAATATATCCACCACCCAGCAGAATGGTTTACTTATGATACAGAAAATAGAGAAGTAGTATTACTTGAAGATACAGATAAAACCTCACACCTTGACCCATTAAAAACTATAGTTCATGTACCAACACTAAAGTCAGGACTACCGGTAAGAAGAGCTTTGGCTTTTGCTGCGTGTTCTATTTTTATATTAAAAAACTATGGTATTAAAGACTGGGCGGCTATTTTAGAAGTATTTGGTATGCCAATAAGGGTTGGTAAGTATGGAGAAATGGCAACCGATGACGATATTAAACAATTAGCCGATGCAGTAGCAGGAATATGGACAGATACAGCAGCGGTAATAAGTGGAGATATGGATATAGAGTTTCAAAATGGTAATATTACAGGTAATGCCGACTTGTTTGAGAAGTATGTAAATTATTTAGATGCTCAGCTTAGCAAAATTGTACTAGGTCAAACTATGACCACAGATAGTGGCAGTAGTTATTCTCAAGCAGATGTGCATCAAAATACGCAAGATTATATTAGAAAAGCTGATTGTTTATACCTTGCAGAAACAATTAATAATGGTCTTATTATACCACTTATTAACTATAACTTTGGGAAACAGGAAGAGTATCCACAACTTGTAGTTAATTTCTCTAAAGAAGAAGATAAAGCCCAGCTTGTGAGTATAGTTACACAAATAGCACCATTTGTTAAGGGTAAAATATCAGTAAGTAATTTACTTGAAAGATTAGGGTTACAAGAGCCAACAGGTGATGATGATTATTTAGATATAAGCTCACAGGTTGCTAGTTTTGGTTCTCCGGTATTTGCCCACTATAAAGGCAAAGATGTAGTTTTAAATGCAGAAGGAGATAGTATTGATAAACAAGTTGATACAGAGTTAGAAAATAGCAACTCTGTAATAAAGCCTATGATAGATGATATAGATAAGATTTTAAATGAAAGTGAAAGCATAGAAGATGCTATAAATAAAATTGAAAAGGCAAGTTTAGATACAAGTAAATTAGAAAGAAACCTTTTTAAATCAAGCATACAAGAAAGAGAAAAACTTAAACCAAAGGAGAAGAAATAATGACTACTATTGCCTGTAAAATTTATGATAATGAAATACATCTAGTAGTGGATACGAGAATAACTTCGGCTGGACATGTTAAAGATGATATGAAGCTAGAAAAAATTATTCATAATAACAATATATATATGGCATGTTGTGGAGATGCATCTAGTATTGTTTTTCTAGAGATTTTTAGTAGAACTAATATTCCAGAAAGTAATAATGTAAAGAATATTACAGAATTTCTACATAAGTTTTTTATTTACTATCGTGAAGCTA
>NZ_DBKDTU010000032.1:0-411 GCF_055505085.1 Candidatus Hepatincolaceae symbiont of Strigamia maritima | reverse complement strand
TATCAGAATTATTAATAAAAAATATTTCTTTATACTTTTTCTATTTTAGAATATATAAAATCTACTTACTAAGCTTTATAAGTTTGGATCATTTGCCAAATAAGAGAATACTTTGCAGGAATTTTATCTTTAGCAATTAAGCAATTGTAGATTAAATTGTCTTCTAAGTTTAAGAACTCTTCAAATAATTTTATTTCCTCTTTAGACATTGTATATAAATAATTATCTGCCACATACCCTAACACTAGATCTAATTCTATCATTCCCCTACGCTTTGCCTTAAGATAAAGTTTTTTTAGATATATTTCTTGATTAGTATTCATGTTCACCCTTGGATTCTTCTTAGTATTTTGATTTATATAATAACTTAAACTATATATAACTTAAGAGATACTTGCAATATATTTTATA
>NZ_DBKDTU010000031.1:0-3793 GCF_055505085.1 Candidatus Hepatincolaceae symbiont of Strigamia maritima | reverse complement strand
ATAGTTTAGATTCTTTTTTCTTTAAATTATTATAGAATATATGGTAGTTTTTAGTTATGTTAAATATAAGTCTCGTAAATAGGAATATAAGAAAATGAACAAGGAAGAGTTAGTGAATGCTGTTGCTAAAAAAGCAGATTTAAAGAAAAAAGATGTTGAAGAGTATGTAAATGCTTTTGTTGCTGTGGTAAGTAGTGCTTTAGCTAAAGGTGAAGAGGTTAGATTAATTGGTTTTGGTACTTTTGCTACATCAAAAAGGGCTGCTACTACAGGTCGTAATCCTAAAACCGGTGAGCCTGTAAAGATTGCTGCTAGAACTCAACCTAAGTTTAAAGCCGGTAAAGCTATTAAAGAAGCGGTTAATGAAGTTGTTAATTCTAAGAAGAAGTAATTATAGTAAGTATACTATAATTAACTAAGCGTTTAGTGTAAATTGTAGCAACTATAGCTACTGATTGTAACCACTTGCTAAACTTGGAGGCATCATCTCTGGTAATTTTTGCAAAATCTATTACAGTTTTACCCCTAATTTTGCTTGATTTTCATTTAATACCTTCAATCGTTTGTCGTACTGCTTAATCCACCCATAAGCCCTAAATTTACTAACGCTTGGAACATATAAATAACAGTTTTATGATAATTCATTATTTATAAAATCTCTATTGTTGTAAATTTTACAAAATGTACATACATTCATTCCCATAAGTATAACTTTTTTTGCTGCTGTATTAAAATATTAGTAGTTGCCATAGCGATAATAAGAGCATGATCCACATGCTAATATTATATCAATTAACAATACTTGTGCTATATCCCATAAAAAGGTAAGATCAATCATTAATTGTTTGTCCTTATTAGAAAATTACTTATAAAATACTATGCTACTCTACCACATAAATAAATCGTATTTAGAGCTAAAAAAGCCTTTAAAGAACCAATCTTTAAAGGCTTTTTATAATTTTAATAAAATAATTAGAAATTATTACTTTTTATCTTCTAAAATTCCTTCATTATTTTCAGTAAGGTTAAGTTTTTGTATAATTTCTTGTTTAATTAAATCAGATCTTGTACCAAAAATAGCTTGAATTCCATCTCCTATTTTCAATACTCCGGAGGCTCCTAAGCTTTTTAATTTAGGAATGTTTACCATATTAGAATCTCTAACGGTTATACGTAACCTAGACATACAAGCTCCAACATCAATCATATTATTTACTCCTCCAAAAGCTATAATAATCTCTCCGGCTAGATCTGATAAATTAGAAGAAACTTTTGTATCGGTTACTTCCAAGACTGCTTCTTCTCTACCGGGTGTCATTAAATTAAATTTTAAAATAGCAAATCTAAATAGCGAATAATAGATAACGGAATATCCTATACCTAATAATGGTACATACATCCAATTAGTTTTAGCTTCCCCTTGTAAAATTCCAAATAAGGTAAAATCTATTAATCCACCGGAGAAGGTTTGCCCAATAGTAATTTGAAAAATATGGGTTAGCATAAATGCAAGACCTGCTAATACCGCATGAATAGCATAAAGCACTGGTGCAACAAATAAAAAGGTAAATTCTATCGGTTCAGTAATCCCCGTTATCATGGCTGTAAGAGCTGCTGAAAATAATAAACTTCCTACTATTTTCTTATTTTCAGGTTTTGCACAATGATATATTGCCAATGCTGCTGCCGGCAATCCAAAAATCATAAAAATCATTTTCCCAGCCATAAATCTAGCAACCCCTATGCTAAATTTCTGCACTGTTGGGTCTGCTAATTCTGCAAAAAAGATATTTTGTGCTCCATAGATTAATTTTCCCATTACTGTTGCCACACCACCAACTTCAGTTTGCCAAAAAGGCATATAGAAAATATGATGTAACCCAAATGGTATTAAAGAACGTTCTATAAAGCCATAAATAAAAGTTCCAAAATACCCAGTACTATTCACTAATTCTCCTAAAATTCGAATAAGTTGCTGTATCGGAGGCCAAATTACAATCATTAAAGCCCCCACTACAATAAAAGAACAAGCTGTAATAATTGGTACAAATCTAGCTCCATTAAAAAAAGCTAGAAATGCCGGTAGTGAAAAATCTATAAATTTGTTATGTAAATATACTGTAATTAATCCTACAATAATACCTCCAAACACCCCCATTTCTAAACTTTGAATGCCTAAAACATAGGTTTGCCCTACTGCTGCTAGATTATCAACAGTTAACTGAGAATTAATATCTAATATAACATTAATTACCTTATGCATTACTAGAAAACCAATTGTCCCAGCTAATCCTGCGGCACCATGTTCTTTATTAGAAACTCCTACACAAATACCAATAGCAAATAGTAAGGGTAGATTAGCAAAAACAATACCACCTGCTCCTGACATTAAATGAAAAATACTTTGTAGAATATAATTATTGAATATAGGATAAGCCTCAACAGTGCCAGGATTTGATAAAGAACCACCAACCCCTAGCAAAATACCTGCGGCTGGTAACAATGCAATAGGAAGCATAAAAGCTCTGCCAACTTTTTGTAATAATGCAAAAGCTCCCCCACCGGTTTTGGTATGTGTAAGCATACTCATTTTGTTCTCCTTTTATGTTTAATAGATACTTTTTTAAATATATCACGATCATTTAAAATTGTATATTATTATTTATAATACGTGTTACATGGATTCTTTCAAACAAAATATATAGAATATATCTTCATTATTATAATTTGTTGACAAGCTATTAGTTTTAAATATCAAGTATAAGATACCGATAATTTTATACTAAAAAAAGTTTAAAAGTAAGTAAAACAGATGTTTATAGATTATTTTAGTATAAAATATTTTATCTAAGCATATGCTTTGTATATTTATTTAATATATAATACTACCTCACTTAATTAAGTCTATTTATATAGAATGTACCCATAAGAAAGTTTATTAATCATATCTAGTATTACACATTAATTATGACACTTTTATAAAAAATTATGATACTTTATGATTTTGTATGTATATCAGTATTAGTTAATTGTTTTTGTAGAGTGTACTTAGTTCTAGATTTCCAATTTTTATATGCTAAAAAGAAAATTAACCCATTTAAAAATGTAATAGATAATTCAAACCAACTACTTACATAATAATTGTAAACCTGTAGAGTAAGAAAAAATACAGTAGCACTTAATATCATAGCAAAAATACCATAAAACCACCCCTCAATTACTCTAGAACAAATAAAGTATACAGTTATTAAGATATTTGCTAATACTAAACAACTCATTAACACTATAATAGAATTTATAAAACTAGAAGGATCCCAACTATAAATTTTTACTAATATTACTATAATTATATTAATAAGCACACTCAGGATGATATCTACTTTAGATATATGTTTTGTAATAACGTATTGATTAAGTTGATTTTTTTTCCACATAATAAAACCATAAATCACGAATAAATTTAACCCCAACCAATATATTGCTACTAATCCCATAGCATACTGTAGATTGTTAGTCATCGCAAAGAAGTTATAACCCATCTCAAAAGAACTTAACAAAATATATAGCTCTGCAAATAGAAACAACCAAATGTTCCCAACAATTGCAAAAATAATAGCCATTACTCCAAAGAAAATGGTTAAGATAGGAGTAATTCTATATTCCATAGAAATTGAATAAAAGATAAAAGTTACTATTAGTAATAAAGTTGCTATTCTAGTTTTTTTAATTTCTACTAACAAATTTTGTAGCATTATTTTTCACCTAACTTTTAATAAATAAATTTATATTCTTT
>NZ_DBKDTU010000030.1:0-3793 GCF_055505085.1 Candidatus Hepatincolaceae symbiont of Strigamia maritima | reverse complement strand
AATATTTATGGGTTTCATTAAGAAAGTAAATAAAATCTTTTTTATTCCAATTTTTCTCTGAAAATAAATAATCTTGATCGTGTGCAAATATAAACTTATAGATGTCATCGTATTGATTTGCCAAATGCTGAATTATCTGTTTAGTTGTATAAGTAAAGTTATAATTTTGAAAAAGATTATTAGGGCAATTATAAATTAGATTTTCAATATAATATGAGCAAGCTAATTTATCATTAATTACTTTTTTATCAATGAGTATAGATTTAATATTTTTAAATATTCTTACAGTAGATTTATAGGCTTCATATGTTTCTTCTTCTTTTCTTTTACAGGACTGTAAGTGTAATTTTGGATAGCTAGTAATAGTTTCTCCATCTTCGGTGTCAAATGAAATACCTCTTATTATTTTTGATGTATCTTCAGATCCAGTAAAATCTAAAAACTTTTTATATTGGAAACAAGGTATAATATCTGCTTCAGCTTTGTTATCTTTGTTATGTTTAATTTTTATGCTTTTCTTACCTGTTCTGAAGTAAGCATTATCATTATTATAATAGGTTTGTATAGCTTTATATACATCATTTTTAAACTCTGAAAAATCATAAGAACTTCTAGAATAATATTCATTTCGTCGTTTTTTAGAATCTATGTCTAAAGAACTATCATCATATCTAAATATACCGTGTAATTCTAAAACTATATCTATATCACTATCTTCTTTAATATCTGTATCATTTGCGAACGAACCTTGTAAATAAATTTTAATACTATCCCAATACTTTCTTTTTTCTTCACTTAAATGTTTTTTATAATTATTAATTATAGGTCTAATTTTAGCTTCGATTGCTTCTAGCTTATTTTCTTCTGATTTTGTAGGACCTTTAGAAAGGGTATTAAGATGTTGTTTCAATGACATTCTATTCTCATGCATAATATTTTCATTATATAACTATATAAAACATATAGTTATATAAGAGTATGTGTATTTTTAAAAATGATGTGAGTATAATTTTACATGTTCTTTACAGTTAAATACACTTTATTATTGTCACGAATTCACAATCACTTTTCACACTTTATTTTACAGAAAAGTAAAATAAATATCTATTTTTCTGTGTTCACTTGCACACTTATTAAGTATGCAATCATATTGTAAATTATCATTATGAATTAAAAAAATAGCTGTGAAATCACAAGCTCATTTCACAGTGTAATTCACAAAAATATAATAGCAAAAATATATAAGAATACACATGCAATTATTACAAATTCACAGTACAGAAATCACAGGCAATTTACCAAGTGAGATTATGCTGTTACCAGCAAGTCCTGTAATGGGTCGTGATGGTAGAAGTTTTACTTATATAGAAAGTGCAGTATTAGAGGGTTGGGCAAAATACGGACAAAAATTGCCGATTGATGTTGACCATAAAAGTGAATATGGATTTTCTACAATAGCTGTGGGCTGGATAGAAGATATTTATTTTAAGAATAATCAATTATGGGCAAAAGTAGAGTGGAACGAGGAGGGCGAGAAGTTAGTATCTAAAAAATATTATAGGTATATTTCTCCGGCATTTTATACAAATAAATTTAATGAGGTGCAGTTTTTAAGTTCGGTGGCTTTAACTAATCATCCTAATTTAAAGATGCCGGCACTTAACAGCAGGGAGACTGTCTCTGCACCCATTAATAACAATAAAGAGGAACAACACATGGATAAGAACCTAAATACCAGCTTAATTAATAAAGCTTTAGGAATAGAGGAAGAGGCAGGTTTTGAAGTAACACTCAATGCCATAATGCAACTAAAAGAACAAAAAGGAGACCTTAATAATTTTGTACCTAAAGCAGATTATGAAGTAGTTTTAAATTCTAGAGATGAACTACAAGCTAAGTTACAAGCAATAGAGCTAAACACAATAAAAACTGAAGCAAACACTCTAATTGATGAGGCTGTAAAGAATGGGCAGATATCAGAAAATTCAAGAGATTTCTACTTAGAGTTATGTAGTAATAAGGATGGATTAACAAAAGTAGCAGAGCATTTAGTAGAAAAGCCTAAATTAAGCAATAATATACATGCAAATAAAGAGAATAAGAGAGTGGCAACTAATAGTTTAAGTGCCGAAGAAATTGCAGTAGGTAAAAAGATAGGACATTCTGTTGAGGAATTACAAAAAGCTAAAACTGTAAGAGAGTTAATATCTCAAGAATAGAGAAAAGAAGAGTACTCCGCAAAGTTAGGCAGGGCAATTGAAGAAACACACAAAATCTGCCATAAAGGCAGTGGTTTAACAAATTGATAAAAATTTTGTCCACTTTTTATAAAAAGTGGGAAAGAAAAGAATAATAAAGAAAAAGGAAGAATTGAAATGACAATCATAAAAGACAGTAAATTAGAGGCATTATTTACAAGTGCGAACGCAAGTTTTGAGAAGGGCAAGCCAATCACCCCAAGTGATTATGAGAAGATAGCCACAATTATAAATTCTGATGCGGAGAGCGAGACATACCATTGGCTAGGTAGATTCCCAAAACTCATAGAGTGGGTAGGGGAGAGAGTTTTAAAAGACATAGCCAGTCATGGTTATGCCATTAAGAATAAGACCTTTGAGAGTTCAGTAAATGTGAAGCAAGATGATTTAGATGATGATAAATTCTCTGTATATGCACCGCTCTTCAGTGAGATGGGGAATGAAGCAGTAGTTCATCCGAATAGATATGTCTTTGAGTTATTAAAGAATGGGGTTAAGAATGTTTGTTATGACGGGCAGTACTTCTTTGATACAGACCACCCGGTAGGTAAAGGGATTGTATCAAACATCTCAGCACCGGATAGTCCGACCGGTAAGGAATTAATGTGGTATTTGTTAGATACCGGAAGTGCATTAAAACCTTTAATCTTCCAAAGCAGAGAAAAACCCATACTAAAACAGATGAACTATAGGCTAGATAGTCACAACGAGGTTGTCTATGGAATTAAAGCTAGATTTTCAGCAGGATACGGTTTTTGGCAGAGAGGATATGCTTCAACCAAAGACTTAACTGCAGAGAATTTAAAAGAGGCAATAACCAATATGAAAAGTTTAAAAGATGAGGAAGGTAATCCATTAGGAATTAATCCTAATCTTTTAGTGATCTCTCCGGCTCAAGAATATATAGCAAAAGAATTAGTAGAGATACCATTTGTAGTAAATGCTAAAGGAACAACTAGTAATGTACTGTATAAAGCAGTTGAAGTTCTTAGTAGTGTATGGCTTTCATAGTAGGATTATACGCAGGGCTCCACCCTGCACCCGCAAGGGACTAGTCCCTTGACCCGGTAATTTAAGTTATAAAAATTTTGGTTAAGCGTGGCACTAGTGTCTTTATAAAAAGTGGGGGAGAAGAAACACATAAAATCTGCCATACAGGCAGTGGTTTAATAGAGGAATAATTAAATGGCAAAATATGAAGTAGGGAGGAATGGAATTGTGCAAGAAAAGGCAATTCTAATAAAGGGTAAGATAAAAGAAAAAGGAGTAAGTAGCTTTTATAGATGCGGGATTAAGTTTAGTGATAATTATCAAGAACTAGAAGTAGATGAAGCAACATTAGAAAAACTAAAACTTGAGCCTAAACTAATCATACAGGTAGTAAAATAATATGTACGCAACAATAGTAGATGCAAGGCTTTTTTATTCTGATAATGAAATAGATATTCTTACTTCAAATAAGGATGGCACCCTGAATAAGGAAGCACTAGAGAAAGCCTTAAAATCAGCAAGTAGTGAGATAGATATTTACTTAA
>NZ_DBKDTU010000029.1:0-3796 GCF_055505085.1 Candidatus Hepatincolaceae symbiont of Strigamia maritima | reverse complement strand
AAAGTTGTAATAGCGGATGACCTGTTAAGTAAGTTAGTAAAGCTAAGTCAGGGAAGAGTAAGAAGAGTTTGTGTAAATCTTGAACAAATTAAAACAGAGGCAGTATTAAATAATTGGCAGGAAGTAAATTTAAAGATATGGTGTCACTGGAAGAATTAAGTGGCACAAAGGGGTAGAAGTAGTACTGTATAGTAAATGAATCGGGATTAGATGTGTAAGAAGACACTAATGATGAGATATAATAATACTGGGAAATGGTGGGAAATAACGGGAAATAGTGGGAAGAAAAACCCGGTATTTTATTTAATTATATGTCTAAGGATAAAGATTGGGAAGAATTTCGGGCTGCAATTAGAATTACCAGAGATATAGCTTCTCAAAATGCCTTAACCCCTTATAAAGGAAAAGAAATTTCTCCAGGAATTGATGTTAATTCAGATAAAGAAATTGATGATTTTGTACGTAGTAAAGGAGAAACTGCATATCATCCGTGCGGATCTTGTGCAATGGGATATGATGAATGGGCTGTGGTTAATACTGAGGGTAGAGCTCACGAATTAGAGGGATTAAGAGTTGTAGATGCCTCTATTATGCCAAGGATTATAACTGGAAATCTAAATGCTCCTACTATCATGATGGCAGAAAAGATTTCAGATAGCATCAAAGGACAAAAGCTTTCTAAGGCTTCTGTACAGTATTTTGTAGCAAATTGAAATAGATATTTTTTAGGAGACGTCAAATGTTCATATGGATGGGATTAGCTGTTTTAGCTTTAGTAAGCTATGGTTTTTTGGGGTTATTTAACGGTGTAGTGGCTGATAAGATGGATCCTTATAACGGTATATTTTTTCTGGTATAGGTTATATTATTTCCGGGGTTTTGGCTTTAGCTTTTGTAAATTTTAAAATAGGGTTTACCTCAACTACATTAATTGGGACTAGTTCCGAGATAGGCGGGTTATTTTATTTATTAAGTTTAAAATACGGTGGTAATGTAAATATTGTAGTGGTTGTAACTTCTCTATGACACTTATTTTAAATTTATTGATTTATAACCATGAAATAAGCGGTATACAAATTACCGGTGCGATCCTTGCAGTAATAGCTGTTATTATGGTTAGTATAGGTTAATTAGCAATGAATACCTAATAAAATTAGGTAATTATATACTTAAAAGAGCCAATATCAACGAATGTCAGCTTTTTATAGGCTTATAGCAAAAATATGACAAACTATATTGTAACCCAGCAATTCGGTACCTTTAAGCACAGTTCTAGGTGCTTAAATATTATAATTACCTAAAATTATAATATAGACACAGAATTGATATAGGATAAAACTTATTAACGCTATTATCGAATAGAGAGCAATTAGAGAATAATTTTTATGATAACTTTTGTAGAATTTTATCCCAAATAGTTACAGCTAAATTTTCTCCGCTAATATTTAAGATACTTCTTAATCCGGTAGGAGAAGTAACGTTAATTTCTGTTAAATATCCGTCAATTACATCAATTCCAACAAAAAATAAATCTTGATCTTTTAGAGTTGTTGCAATATCTGCACAAATCAGCTTGTCTTTGTCAGATAAAGCACCTATTTCTCCGATTCCTCCGACTGCTAAATTAGATCTAATTTCATTTTTAGAAGGAACTCTATTTAAAACTCCATAAGGTTCTCCTTCAATTAAAATTATTCTTTTATCTCCCTTAGTTACGTTGGGAATAAATTTTTGCACCATTATTGCCTCAGTATATGTATTTAAAAAGGTTTCAATAATAACATTATAATTTTTATCTGATTTGCTTAAAAAAAATACTGCAGTTCCAGCATTACCATATAAAGGTTTAATTACACAATCTTGATATTTATTTACAAAGTTGTGAATAAGTTGTTCATTCTGAGTAATTAGGGTAGGGGGCATAAATTTGTGAAAATAAGTGACAATAATTTTTTCAGGGCTATTTCTTACAAAAAAAGGGTTATTTAAAACTAAAACTTCCGGTAGTAATTTTTCTAGTAAGAAAGTAGAAGTAATATATGCCATATCAAAGGGAGGATCCTGTCTTAGCCAAATTATATCAAAAGTAGCTAAATTCATTGTTACTGCAGTTTCTAAACTGATGGGAACTTCTGCAAGTTCTTGAATTTTGCTTACTTTAGAAACTAAAGCTTTTACAATTCCATTTTCTAAATACAATTGTTTAGGGTAATAATAATAAATATCTAAACCACGTCGTAGAGCTTCTAACATCAACATAACGGTAGAATCACTTTTAAAATTAATATTACTAATTAAATCCATTTGGAAAGCTACTTTTATGCTCATATAGGTTCTCTGATTATAGTTAAGTTAAAACTTCTTAGTTAGTTTTTAATTTGTGTAAAGTAATAGCATTGCTGTCTGTATTAAAAATAACTGTCATTTTTTTCCTTAGGGTTAATTATTATTTTTCGATAAAGAGCGTTACTAACATGAGTATAGTATACAATAAGAAATTGTGAAAGAGATTTAAGAGATTGTTACCAAGCATTTTTAATATGAATTGGGAGTTTCCATTTTTGTAGTAATAGAGCATCAAACCTAAATTGTAAATTCCGATAACGCGGATTAAAAGTAATAAAATATAAAAATCCGTTTCTAATTCTGAGTTGTTGTTTTTTTGAAATAGCCTCAAAAAGCATTTCATTATTAGAACGAAATTTAACTTCAATAGCAATTAAAGTCTGATTTTTTAGCACTATAATATCTATTTCACCTAATTTTGTCTTATAGTTTTTAGCAATTAATTTGTAACCTTTACAAATTAAATATATTAAAGCAAATAATTCTGCAATTTTACCGCGTTTATAAGGGTTTTTATGGGATTTATTTTTAAGAGAGATTCTCTTTTTTGAGGTATTCATTTTTTATTTTTAAACTTAATTTATATACTTCTTTTTTACTAAAATTATAAAGAGCAGCTAGTTCTACGCTAATATCTCTAAGAGATTGCTGAGGAATTCTCTCTAAAATTAAAGAGGTTAAATCTAATGTTTGAAGAGTTATAACAGGATACAGAAGTAAGATTAATTCCCCTTTTATTTGGTGGTGTTCATAAAAGTTTAAAAGAAATCCCGCACTATTTCGTTTAACTTCTTCATAAATTTTGCTGATTTCTCTTACTAAAGCTACCTCCTGATTTATTCCAAAAACCTTAATAATTGCTTGTAAACTTTTTAATAAATTATGGGGAGACTGAAAGAAAATCAAGGTACTTTCTAAAGTTTGATATTTTTGAAAGATGGTAATAAGCTCAGCTTCTTTTTTAGGTAAGAACCCTCCGAAGAAAAAATTGTTAGTAGGTAATCCTGATAATACTAAAGCTGAAATTACAGAACATGCACCAGGAATATAAGTATAACTAAGATTCTTTTTGATACATTCTTGTATTAGCGGATATCCAGGGTCGGCAATTAGGGGTGTTCCTGCATCAGAAATTAAAGCTATACTTAAGCCTTCTTCTAATTTAGTAATTATTGTAGTAATTTTTTTAGATTCTGAGATAGAATTATAACTCACTAATTTTTTTTTAAGATTATAAAAATTTAATAATTTAAGAGAAATTCTGGTATCTTCACAGAGAATTATATCTACTTTTTCAAGAGTTTCTAGGGCTCTTTTAGTAATATCTTTAAGGTTGCCTATAGGAGTTGCAACTATATATAAAATAGCTTTTGTCATGATTTTTAATTAATATAGTGTATAATTAACATATATTATAGAATAATTTAACAAAGAGAATATTACATGCAAA
>NZ_DBKDTU010000028.1:0-13275 GCF_055505085.1 Candidatus Hepatincolaceae symbiont of Strigamia maritima | reverse complement strand
ATATATAATAATCTAAGAAGGATGTGTAAAATGAAAGCATTAGTATTTCAAGGAAAACATAGTAAACAATATATAGAACAACCGATGCCTATTATTCAGAAAACAACGGATTGTATTATTAAAATGTTAAAAACCACAATTTGCGGTACGGATTTACATATTTTAAAAGGAGATGTCCCTACCGTAGCTGATGGTAGAATTTTAGGACATGAAGGTATAGGAATCATAGAAGAAATAGGTAGTGGGGTTACTAAATTTAAAAAAGGAGATTTAGTAATTATTTCTTGTATTACTTCTTGCGGGAAATGTGATTCTTGTAAGGATAAACTGTATGCACATTGCAGTGACGGAGGTTGGATCTTAGGTCATTTAATTGATGGGACACAGGCTGAATATGTAAGAATACCTCATGCTGATAATAGTCTACATTTGTTACCTGAGGGTATAGATAAAGAAGGAGCGGTAATGTTAAGTGATATTTTTCCTACCGGTTTTGAAATAGGAGTATTAAACGGAGAAGTTAAACCCGGAGACGTTGTAGCTATTATAGGTGCTGGTCCCATAGGATTGGCAGCTCTTTTAACGGCACAATTTTATTCTCCTAGTAGAATAATTATGGTTGATTTAGATGATAATAGGTTAGAAACTGCTAAGAAATTTGGGGCAACAGATGTGATTAATGCTAAAAATATTGATCCTATTGTCAAGATTATGGAGACGACTAATAATAAAGGTGTGAATGTAGCAATTGAAGCAATTGGAATTCCGGAAACCTTTAATGTTTGTCAGGAAATTATTCAAGCTGGAGGATATATTGCTAATGTAGGAGTACACGGTAAAAGTGTAGATTTTCAACTTCAAAAATTGTGGATTAAAAATATTACCCTACGCACAGGGCTAGTTAATACCACTACCACCCCGATGTTGTTAAAAACTGTAGAAGCTACAACCTTAAAACCTGAGCAATTAGTAACGCATCGCTTTAAATTAGATGATATTATGCAGGCTTATGAAGTATTTACCCATGCATCCCAAGAGAAGGCTCTAAAGGTCATTATAGAAATGTAAAGGACAGGAGCTTCAGTACTCTCTTCAAAAGTGTTCTAAATATAGGTACTGAACTAGGTTTTGGTAGATAATAATATTAATGAGCATCAAACCAGTTATTTGCAATACCATAATCAACTACTAAGGGAACTTTAAGGGTTACAACTTTTTCCATAGATTGTTTGAGTATATTAGCAATGGTTTCTGTCTGAGATAAATCATGAACTTCTAATACAAGTTCATCATGAATCTGTAATAGTAATTTTACAGGTAAATCATTTTTTTTAATTAAGTTAAAAATTTTAATCATACTTTTACGCATAATATCTGAGGCTGTACCCTGAATAGGAGCATTAATAGCAGCTCTTTCGGCAAAGGTTCTAAGCAGGGCATTTTTATTGTTAATATCTTTTAAAAAACATTTTCTGCCGAAGATAGTTTTTACATAGTGATTTTTTGCAGCCGCAGTTTTAGTTTGTTCCATATATTCACGAATACCGGGATACTTAATAAAATAATTGTTAATATAAGTTTTAGCATCATTCCTAGAAATTCCTAACTGTTTAGCTAAACCAAAAGCAGAAATACCGTAAATAATGCCAAAATTAATAGATTTAGCTTTTCTTCTTAAATCAGAGGTTACTTCTTGTTTACTAACATTAAAAATTTCAGTGGCAGTAATACTGTGAATATCCTCTTGATGAGTAAAAGCAGTTATTAAATTTGGGATGTTAGCAATATGTGCTAAAATCCGTAATTCAATTTGTGAATAATCTAAAGAAATCAAGGTAGTATTTTTAGACGCAACAAAAGCTTTTCTAATTTTTTTTCCTTCAAAGCTACGAATAGGAATATTTTGTAAATTAGGATCTATTGAAGATAAACGTCCGGTAGAAGTTGTTGCCTGTAAAAAAGTAGTGTGTACTTTTTGAGTAAGAGGGTTTATATGTTTTACTAAACTATCGGTATAAGTACTTTTTAATTTAGCTAGATGTCTCCATTTTAAAATTAATCCGGCAATAGTAACCCCTTCTTCCTCTAGACTTTCTAAAACTTCACTCTCGGTTTTCCATGATCCGGTTTTATTCTTTTTACCTTTAATTTTTAATTTTTCAAAAAGGATTTCTCCGACTTGTTTGGGAGAACCTAAATTAAAATTCTCTCCGGCTAAATTAAAAATTTCTGTTTCAAAAATAGCTAATTTTTGGGCAAAGTCAATACTTAGTTGTTGAAGGATCTCTCCATTTAAGGTGATTCCCTGCTGTTGCATACTATATAATACCTTAATTAGAGGTTTATCTAAATTTTCATAAATACTTTTTACGGAGGTATTTAAAAGTTTTAGGTTATAAATCTCAAAAATCTTATATAACCAATATCCGGATTGCCGTACAAAAAGTTCTTGTGCTAGTTTATTAGCAAATATATATTCAACAAGCTTAGCTAAAGATTCTAAATGGCTGTTATATCCTTCAATTGTATAAAGTATTAACATGATATCTTCAAAGGCATGAAGCTCTAACTCTAGTTTATCTAACCAAATAAGAGTATTTCTAAGATTATAAAAGAGTTTTTTAATACTTCTATCTGCTAAAAATTTCTTAAAAAAATCTTTGAGCTCCACATCACTAATGCCTTGATTGGTAGATGCATTAAAAAAATCATTAGTATCTATAGGAGAGGAAACTTTAATAAAATAACAGTTTTGATTATCTAAGTATAAACTTATACCTACTAATTGGTTGTTAGTTTCAATAAAATAACAAGCACAAGTTCTAATTTCTTGTAGTATTTCTCTCAGGAGTAGTAATTCAGAATTTTTAGTAATTATTTGAATTTCTAAGGGTTTTTCTATTGTTTTCGGAATCTCGGTTGTTATTTTAGCAGGTATAGAGATATCCAAATCTTTAATAATAGCTAAGTCTAATTTATATTTAGTTACTAAATGCATAGCTAGGGATTTAAAAGACTGTTCTTGAAAAAATTTATATAAAATATAAGGGTCAAGGGAAGTAGTTTGTAATTCTGTTAAACTATAATCCAAGGGAACATCTTGTTTAAGGGTAACTAATTCTAAAGATACTCTAGCTAAAGCTTCACCGGTTGAGAGTTTTTCTTTTAAAGAAATTTTATTAACTCTTTCAAGATTCTCATAAATTCCCTCAATGCTTCCGAATTCATTTATTAGTATAGATGCTGTTTTATGACCTAATCCTCTAATGCCAGGAATATTATCCGAACTATCTCCCATTAAGGCTTGTACTTGTATTACTTTGCTAGGAGGTACTCCAAATTTTTCCAGCACTTCTGTGTCTGTAATTTTTTTCTTCTTCATAGCATCATATAGAAATACTTTAGGGTTAATTAACTGCATTAAATCTTTATCAGAAGAAATAATCATTACTTCAAAGTCTTGTTCTACAGCTAATTTAGCATAAGTTGCTATAATATCATCAGCCTCAAAGCCTTCTTTTTCTATAATTTTGATATTAAAAGCTTCTACTAATTCTCTAATTAAGCTAAATTGCGGAATTAACTCAGGGGGAGCAGGAGGACGATTGGCTTTATATTCTTTATAAATATCCTGCCTAAAAGTTATTCTTGAGGCATCAAACACCACAGTTATGGCATCTACTTTAAGATTCTCTAAAGTAGACATTAAAATTCTAGCAAAGCCGTATACTGCGTTTACTGGGGTGCCATCAGCTCTATTAAGTGGAGGAAGAGCATGAAAAGCTCTAAAGATAAATCCTGAACCATCAATTAAACAAAGAATTTTAGACATAAATAGTAATTATTTACCTATATAAATAAATTTTTGAGAACAATAACTGCAAATTATTTCAGTTTCTTTAATATATAAATAAACTTTAGGATGCCCTAAACCCTCTACAGAAGAGCCTTTACAATGTACTGCTCGCTGTATGGTCTCTATTACCTCTTTTGTTTGAGGATTTGTTATAACAGAGTTAGTGTCTCTTCCGGTAGATGTATCAGATTGAGGTATTTTGGTGTTTTTTAGTTTCTGCACTTTGGTAATCCATAGTATTTTACTAGTATTATAATAGTATCTCTATACAAGAAATATACAAAATCTACGTACAAAATACAAAACAAAAACATATCTATGGTTAAACTTTAGGATATTTTTTTACTTTGTATGAAAGGGTTGTAATGTCTAATTTTTCCAAGAAATTCTATTGTAGTTCTTGATATGTTATAAGAATTAAGTTAAGATTTCTTGTTCAATACAGGATTAGTTATCAATATGTCTGATGCAATAAATATACAAAATCTCATAAAACAATATAAAACAAAAATCTCTAATAAAGTTGCTCTTGATAATATAAGTTTTAGGGTAGCAAAAGGTAAATTCTTTGCTTTGTTAGGACCTAACGGAGCCGGTAAATCAACACTAATTAATATTATAGCCAATACTGTTATTAAAGATGCAGGATTAGTAGAAATTAACGGTTATAATATAGATACTCATTTAAAAATGGCTAAGCGTTCTATTGGTATAGTGCCTCAAGAAATTTATATTGATCCTTTCTTCTCATGCATAGAATATCTCTTAATGAACCAGGGATTTTATGGAATTAAGCCAAATAAAACAGAAGTTTTAGAAATATTGGATATTATGGGTATTAAAGATAAAACTAATACTAATACTAGAGAATTATCAGGAGGAATGAAAAGAAGATTACTAATTGCCAAGGCTATGATACATGAACCTGATATTTTAATTTTAGATGAACCCACAGCAGGAGTTGATATACAATTAAGAAAACATCTCTGGAGTGAGATGTTAAAATTAAAAGCTAAGGGTAAAACTATAATCTTAACAACTCATTATTTAGAAGAAGCAGAACAGTTGTGTGATGAAATTGCTATTATTAATAAAGGCAAACTTATTCTAATAGATAACACAAATAATCTCATGAATAAGATGGGTTCTAAAATCTTAGAAATTGTTTTAGATAAACCTTTACTAAAAATGCCAGAATCATTAAAAAATTATACTTTTACACAACAAGATAATACTGTAATTATTACCTATCATAAAAATGAAGAAACAGGACAGCTTATTGCAGCCTTAGTGCAAAACGGATATGTTGTTAATTCCGTACAAACTAAGAACTCTTCCTTAGAAGATATTTTTATAAGTTTAACCCAAAAATAAAATTTATTATAATATAGTAGTAAGATGTATAAGACTATAACTTATGAAGTGTAATGATAAAAACTTGTGCCTGTAGCTCAGTGGATAGAGCATTGCCCTCCGAAGGCAAGGGTCAGAGGTTCAACTCCTCTCAGGCACACCAAAATATGAAGAATTATTTATAAAATATATGCTAACTATTAAGTAATAAGGAACTAATAACTAAAGGAATAGAGATGAAACGGGTAATTTTAATAGTATTAGATTCAGTGGGTATAGGTTATGCAAATGATGCTAAAGAATTTGGTGATGTGGGGGCTAATACCTTAGGAAATATTGCTAAAAAGTTTCCTAATATTAAAATACCTAACTTAATAAGTTTAGGGTTAGCTAAAGCTTTAGAAAGTGCTTCAGGAATTAATGTTTTGGATACTAAAGTTATCCCTAGGGGTTATTACGGATTTGCCCAAGAAGTTAGTAAAGGCAAAGATACTATTAGTGGGCATTGGGAAATAGCCGGTTGTCCAGTTCCTTTTGAATGGGGATATTTTAGGGATAAGCAAAATACCTTTCCTAAGCTATTACTTCAAGAAATTATTAATGAGACTAAAATAGAGGGAATTTTAGGAAATTGTCATGCCTCAGGCACTCAAATTATTGAATCCTTAGGAGAGCAACATCTTAAAACGAAACAGCCTATTTGTTATACTTCTGCAGATAGTGTTTTTCAAATAGCCGCACATGAAACAGTATTCGGTTTAGAGAATCTCTATAAACTCTGTGAGATAATACGAGAAAAAGTTTATAAGTATAATATCGGACGGGTAATAGCACGTCCCTTTTTAGGCTCTAATAAAAAGGACTTTTATAGAACTGTTAATCGTAGAGATTATGCCATTAAACCTCCAAAAGATACGGTTTTAGATAAAATGTTAAAAAAGGGCGGTGAAGTTATAGCTATAGGGAAAATTTCTGATATTTTTGCAGGACAGGGAATTAGTAAAAGCATTAAAGCAACAGGCATATCAGATATTTTTAATCAAACTCTAAATCAAGTAAAAAACAATCAGATCTTCTCTATAATTTTTCCTAATTTTGTTAATTTTGATTCTGATTTTGGGCATAGAAGAAATGTTTTAGGCTATAAAGAAGCTTTAGAATATTTTGATAAACAGCTTCCTGAAATTTTAACTCAGTTACAAACTGAAGATTTATTGATTATTACTGCCGATCATGGTTGTGATCCTACTTTTAAAGGCACTGATCATACCAGAGAATATATTCCTATAATGGTATATAATAAGCATTTAGCATCTAAATCTTTAGGAAAATTAGAGACTTACTCAGATATAGGGCAATCCATAGCTAAATATTTAGGATTGGAGGCAACTGCATCGGGTAACTCTTTTTTATAAAATATAAAAACTAACTAAAATAAAGGAAATAAAATGACTACTCCACACATTAATGCTAAAAAAGAAGATTTTGCAGAAACAGTTCTTTTCCCTGGGGATCCTCTAAGAGCAAAATTTATTGCCGAGAATTTTTTGCAAAATTCAAAAGAAATAACAAATGTTAGAAATATGTTAGGTTTTACGGGAAGCTATCAAGGGGAGAGAATTTCAGTAATGGGTAGCGGTATGGGAATTCCATCCTGCTCTATTTATGCAAAAGAATTAATTGGCCAATATAATGTAAAGAATCTTATTAGGGTAGGAACTGCTGGAGGATTAAATGGGACTAAAGTTAAAGATATTATTATAGCCGGTGGTGCGTCAACAGATTCTGCGGTAAATAGAAGTAGATTATTAGGATTTGATTTTGCAGCAACTGCTTCCTTTCATTTAATGAAAAATGCTTATGAAACAGCTCTTAGAAAGGGTATTCCAGTTAAAGTAGGTACTTGTTTTTCTTCTGACTTATTCTATCATCCGCTTGATGCTTTAGTAGATAGAATGGAGGCTATGGGTATATTATGCGTAGAAATGGAGGCAGCAGGGCTTTACGGGGTAGCTGCTGAATATAAAGCTAATGCTTTAAGTATTCTTACAATTAGTGATCATATTAGAACTAGAGAGACTATGAGTGCAGAGGAAAGACAACTAGGACTGCAAACCATGATAGAACTTGCTATAGGCTCTATTTTTACAAAATAGATAAATATACATTAAAATGATTTATACTTAGTTATAAGACTAAATAACAAAGGTAATTTGGTGGATGGGTTATTGCCCAATACCCATCGGCATTTCTTGTTTTAATTGATTAGCATATGCGGATAGAGTTAGGATTAAAATCAGAGGCAGTAATAATTACTCTGTTGGCTACTAAGGATAAGGAAATTATCCCCATATTACATATAAAATATAAAATGCAGGATTTTTTACTCTTGATGTTACCTAAAGCTTTTTCTTCTAAGTTGAATAAGAAACTTTTAGTAGTTTTAAATTGTTCAATATTTATACATTGCTAAATTGTCATAGAACTGCACATCAAAAACCCAGAGATTAGATTTGCTATTATCTTTCTTTCTTAAAATACCTTATTGTAATAAAAAAGCAGGTATAAATACCTGCTTTTTTAATATTTAACAAAGTTCAGAGTGAAACAAAAGCACGAGTTAGAAACCTCCCATGCCACCCATTCCTCCCATGCCACCCATTCCCCCCATAGGAGGTATGTCAGCTTTATCTTTTTCAGGAAGTTCAGCAACCATTGCTTCTGTAGTTACCATTAAGGCGGCAACTGAGGCAGCACTTTGCAGAGCAACTCTAGTTACTTTAACAGGATCAATAATTCCTAGTTTAGTCATATCTCCGTATTCTGAAGATTGAGCATTATAACCATAGTTAGCATCTTTTTGCTCTAAAAGTTTTCCTACAATAACTGAAGCATCATCGCCTGCATTATTAATAATCTGACGAATAGGTGCCTCAAGAGATTTTGCAACAATTTCCACACCGCGTTTTTGATCATGATTATTAGGGTTAAGTTTAGTTAAAGCATGTTTAGAATAAAGTAGAGCTACCCCACCACCTGCAATAATACCTTCAGCTACAGCTGCTCTAGTTGCTTGTAGTGCATCATCTACTCTGTCTCTTTTTTCTTTTACTTCCATCTCAGTAGCACCGCCAATTTTAATAACTGCTACCCCACCTGCTAATTTAGCAAGTCTTTCTTGAAGTTTTTCTTTATCATAATCAGAGGTAGTTTCAGCAATTTGAGCTTTAATTTGTTTACATCTATCCTCTATAGCCGTTTTATCACCGCTACCTTCAACAATAGTAGTGGTATCTTTGGTAATGATAACTTTTTTAGCATGTCCTAACATAGAAATATTAATATTTTCTAGTTTTAGGTCTAATTCTTCACTAATTACCTGAGTTTTAGCTAGAATAGCTATATCTTCAAGCATAGCTTTTCGTCTATCCCCAAAACCAGGAGCTTTAACTGCCGCTACTTTTAACCCACCTCTTAGTTTATTAATTACAAGAGCTGCTAAAGCTTCACCTTCAATATCCTCAGCAATAATTAATAAAGAACGACTGCCTTGTACTACTGCCTCTAAAATTGGCACTAAATGTTGGACGTTTGAGAGTTTAGCCTCATGAATTAAAATTAAAGGATCTTCTAATTCAGTTACCATTTTTTCTGCATTAGTTACAAAATAAGGAGAATTATACCCTCTATCAAACTGCATACCCTCTACCACATCTAATTCAGAAGTTAATCCTTTAGCTTCTTCTACGGTAATTATTCCCTCATTTCCTACTTTAGCCATAGCTTTAGAAATCATTTCTCCGATTTCTTTTTCACCATTAGCAGAAATAGTAGCAATTTGAGAAATTTCATCATTAGTTGAAACTTTTTTAGCTTTTGATTTTAATTCAGTTACCACAGTATCTACCGCTAAGTCAATACCACGTTTTAAATCCATAGGATTCATTCCGGCTGCTACGGCTTTTACTCCTTCTCTTACAATAGATTGAGCTAATACGGTAGCAGTAGTAGTTCCGTCTCCTGCCTCATCATTACTGCGGCTGGCAACTTCTCTTACCATTTGAGCACCCATATTTTCAAATTTATCGTTTAAATCAATTTCTTTTGCAACAGTTACACCATCCTTAGTAATTCTAGGGGCTCCGTAGGATTTTTCTAATACTACGTTACGTCCTTTAGGTCCTAAAGTTACTTTAACTGCATCAGCTAAAATATCTAAACCTTTTAACATTTTTTGTCTTGCATCTGCTCCGAATTTTACATCTTTTGAAGCCATATCTAGTTCTCCTTAATATATTTAAGATTTTTAATTAATTGTTATTATTATTATTTTATATAATACCTAAAATTTCTGATTCTTTCATGATGAGGTATTCAGCACCATCAATCTTAACCTCAGAACCACCCCATTTAGGAAATAATACTTTATCGCCCAACTTTACTTCTAAAGGGCGAACCGTACCATTATCTAATAAGGTACCATTGCCTACTGCCACAATTTCTCCTTCCATAGGTTTTTCTTGAGCACTATCGGGAATTAAGATTCCCCCGGCACTTTTATTTTCTTGTTGTAATCTTTTGATCAAAACTTTATCATACAAAGGTCTAAATTTCATTGTTTCCTCTTTTATTTAGGTTAATTTTATAATTATTGACAATATGTAGTTAGTATTAAAAAACTATGTTGTCAAGAGTATTTATGTTATCTTTATAATCATAGCATTATATAAAAAAAAGTATAGTAAATAAATTAGTTCATAGATTAACATTACCCATGCAACAATTCCTAGACAATCTCAATAAAACACAGCTTGAAGCAGTACAAACCATAGAAGGACCTTTATTAATTTTAGCCGGAGCCGGTACCGGTAAAACTAGGGTGTTAACTTCAAGAATAGCTAACATTTTAGAAAATAAATATGCTAATGCTTTTGAAATTTTATCCGTAACTTTTACTAATAAAGCTTCTGCTGAAATGAAAGATAGAATTACTGAGATGACAAAACTTCCGGTAGATGGTTGGTGGATTGGTACTTTTCATTCTATAGGGTTAAGAATTTTAAGAAGGCATTGTGTTGAGGCAGGATTAAAAAATAATTTTACTATTTTAGATACTGATGATTGTAATCGGATTTTTAAGCAACTATTACTTGAGAGAAATATTGACCCTAAGACTTTACCTATAAATTATGTAGCTAATTTAATTTCAAGGTGGAAGGATAGAGGTTTAATAGCAAGTGCAGTACCCCAATCTGAAAATAAAACTTTTAATACCACATCTTTAATAGATTTGTATAAGGCTTATCAAACTAGATTGGTAGAGTTAAACTGTGTTGACTTTGGTGATTTATTAATGCTGGTTTTAGAGGTGTTGAAAACTCACGGAGAAATATTAGCTTATTGGCAAACTAAGTTTAAATATATTTTAGTAGACGAATATCAGGATACCAATATTGTACAATATATGCTCTTAAGATTGTTAGCTCTAAAATACGGAAATATCTGTTGTGTCGGTGATGATGATCAATCTATTTATTCTTGGCGTGGGGCAGAAATCGGTAATATTTTAAGATTTGAACAGGATTTTTTAGGGGCTAAGATTTTACGCCTTGAGCAAAATTATCGTTCTACCTCACAAATTCTTGGTGCGGCTTCTTCATTAATTGCTAATAACCAAACCAGATGGGGGAAAACTCTGTGGACTAACCAAAATGACGGAATTAAGGTAAGAATTCATGAAGCAATGGATGGCAGACAAGAAGCTGAATTTATTATTAAAGAAATCAGAGCTAAACATGAAGAAGGGATTTCCTATAAAAACATGGCAATTTTAGTGCGAGCAAGTTTTCAAACTAGAGAATTTGAAGAGAGGTTTAATAGTTCAAATATACCGTATAAATTAGTAGGCGGTACTAAATTCTATGATAGAGCTGAGATTAGAGATGCGGTTGCACATTTAAGATTAATTTATTTATCAGATGATGATTTAGCTCTAGAACGCATTATTAATATTCCTAGGAGGGGTGTTGGCGGAGCTTCGCTAACTAAAATTAGAGAATTTTCTAAAACTAATAAAATTTCTATGTTTTTAGCTATTAGTTTAATGTTGGATAGAAAGCTCTTAAGCGGTAAAATAGCTCAAGAATTAGAGAAATTTGTTGAAATTATTAATAGTTATAGTGCTAAAATTAATACTGAACCTCTGTCTTTATTAGCAGAGGAATTCTTAGAAAAGATAGGCTATATAGCAATGTGGCAGTTAGAGAAAACTACAGAAGCTGAAGTTAGAATAGAAAATTTAAAAGAGTTCTTTAGTAATTTAAAAGAATTTAATACTATTCAAGAATATTTAGAACATATTAGCTTAAATATGGATCTTTACGCTTTAAGCAATGATAGTCAAGTTTCAATCATGACACTACATGGAGCAAAAGGTTTGGAATTTGAAGTGGTTTTTCTACCGGGATGGGAGGAGAGTATCTTTCCTAACCAAAGATCCTTAGATGAAGGTGCAGAAAAGGGTTTGGAAGAAGAGAGAAGATTAGCCTATGTAGGAATTACTAGAGCTAAGAAACAAAGTATTATTTCCTATGCCAATAATCGCTCAATGTATGGGGGGTGGCAATCTTGTTTGCCTTCAAGATTTTTAGAGGAGATTGATAAAAATTTTGTGGAAAAAACCTCAAGTGCTATGCAAAAACCTTTTTCTGCTAAAGAATTTGATCATACTTTTGCTTTTCCGGAAGTAAAAAATCCCCAAGATAATTTTAGAGGAAGATTTTTAAAAAAAGGACAGGGAGTTATGCATAAAACTTTTGGATACGGAGTAATTATTATAGTAAGCGGACCACTATTAGTGATAGAATTTGATGATTTTGGAGAAAAAAGTGTTATGGCAAATTTTGTAGAAATTGTAACGTAAAGAGTATAAGTTATTATTTTAAAAAAGCAAAAATGTATTAAGGAAAATAATTTTGGGTAGGTTTATCACAAGGTTGGCTACTTCGAATAGGAGATTGCTTGCAATTATAAAATCTAGTTGTAAAATGCTACCCTACTCCTAAAAGAAACACAGAGTAGGATGTTATAAAAATTATATGAACTATTTACCATATAGTGATAAAATATAGTAATTTAGATATGAAATAAATTTTTTAGGTAACTCCTACATGCAGAAATTAAAAATTTTCCTCTTAGAAAAGAATAAAGAAATATTAGAAGAATTTTTAGTAGAAAAAAGTTTCGGAATTTTTATCTACGGAGCAATTGGGTTTGAGAAACTTATAGATAGCTCAATGGAAGCAAATTCCTTAGAGGAGGCTTTTTTAGAATTACATTACACTAAATGGATTATTGAAGTTAGTCTTAACACTGAGGTTGTACAAAAAAATTTAACCGAAGAAATTACAGAATTTGCAGTTCATAATGATATTTTTTTAGAAAAGTTAGAATTTTTTATAGATAATACAAATTGGGTATTAGAAAATAAAGAGCTTTTTACACCATTTTTTATTAATAATTTTTATATTTATCAAAATACAATTCCTCAAAATTTAGATTCTACAATAATTCCTATTAAAATGGATGCTACACTGGCTTTTGGTAGTGGTAAACACGAAAGTACCTCACTTTGTTTAGAGTTAATAGGTAAATTAATAAAACCGAATAATAAATTCCCTTATATGCTTGATATGGGAACCGGAACTGGTATACTTGCCATAGCTATGGCTAGTATTGTCAAAAAATCTCTAGTTTATGCCTGTGATGTTGATACTATAGCAGCCTCTGTTGCAGAGGGGTATATTTCTTTAAATCAACTTGATTCAAGAGTAATAGTAATACGAAGTACAGGATTTAGTAATGAGATTTTTCAAACCTTAGGTACTTTTAATGTGATTATAAGCAATATTTTGTTAAATCCTATATTAATAATGGCAAATGATTTTTATAAATTTTTAAAACCTAAAGGGTATTTAATTCTTGCAGGTTTTTTAGAGAAAGATATAGCAACGCTTAATAAACAATATCTATCACTAGGCTTTAAAATTATAGAAATTCGGTGTAAA
>NZ_DBKDTU010000027.1:0-3803 GCF_055505085.1 Candidatus Hepatincolaceae symbiont of Strigamia maritima | reverse complement strand
AAAACTATTTTTAATGTTATAGAGATAAGTAAAATAATACATTAATTTATATTATCAAATTTATTATAATAATAAGGAAGAAGAATACAATGAAGTATTTTATACTTATATATTTTGAGGAGGAGAATCATGAGTTATGCTGATTTAAATAAATTAGGAATCAAAAATCCCTATAAATAATCCTATAATAATTATATCAACGGAGAATGGGTTCCTCCAGTAAAGGGGCAGTATTTTGATAATATAACACCTATTACCGGAGAGGTCTTCTGCAAAGTTATACGCTCTAATATTGAGGATATTAAAAAAGAACTAGATGCTGCTCATGCTGCTAAAAATGTTTGGGGAAAAACCGATGTTACTACCCGTGCTAATATTCTTAATAAAATTGCAGATAAAATGGAGGAAAATCTTAATTTACTTGCTCTTGCTGAAACCATTGATAATGGTAAGCCAATTCGGGAATGTATAGTAGCAGATATACCCTTGGCAATTGATCATTTAAGATATTTTGCCGGATGTATTCGTGCACAAGAGGGTAGTTTATCAGAAATAGATTCTGATACTATAGCGTATCATTTCTAGGAACCCTTAGGAGTTGTAGGTCAGATTATTCCTTGGAACTTTCCTATTCTTATGGCTATTTGGAAGGTTGCACCGGCTTTGGCAGCGGGGAATTGTATAGTATTAAAACCTGCCGAGCAAACCCCGGCATCTATTATGGTACTTATAGAACTTATTGGAGATTTACTACCAAAGGGTGTTTTAAATGTAGTTAATGAATTCGGATTAGAAGCCGGTAAACCACTAGCCTCAAATAGTCGTATTGCAAAAATAGCATTTACGGGAGAAACAACCACGGGGAGGTTAATTATGCAATATGCTTCCCAAAATCTTATTCCTGTAACCGTAGAATTAGGTGGAAAATCTCCTAATATCTTTTTTGCAGATGTATGCTTAAAAGATGATGACTTTTTTGATAAAGCTATAGAAGGGTTTGTAATGTTTGCTCTTAATCAGGGAGAAGTATGTACCTGTCCCTCACGAGCCCTAATTGAGGAAAGTATTTATAATAAATTTATGGAGCGTGCTCTTAAACGTGTAGCTGCTATTGTGCAGGGAAATCCTTTAGAGGAGGCAACTATGTTAGGAACACAGTCTTCACATGAACAAATGGAGAAAATCCTTGCCTATTTTGAGATTGCTAAAAAAGAAGGGGCAGAAGTACTTATAGGTGGTGAGACTTTAAAAATGACGGAAGATCTTGCTGATGGATACTATATTAAGCCAAGAATCTTTAAAGGTAATAATAAAATGAGAATCTTCCAAGAAGAAATTTTCGGACCAGTTGTAGCTGTTACAAGCTTCAAAACAGAAGAAGAGGCTCTGCATCTTGCTAATGATACTCTGTATGGTCTTGGTGCTGGTGTATGGTCTAGGGATATAAATACTTGCTATCGTATGGGAAGAGGAATTCAAGCAGGGCGGGTATGGATAAATTGTTATCATGATTACTCGGCACATGCAGCTTTTGGAGGGTATAAACAATCTGGTATAGGGCGTGAAAACCATAAAATGATGCTTAATCATTACCAACAAACCCAACAGACTAAAAATCTATTGGTTTCTTATAATCCTAACAAACTGGGATTTTTCTAAGAATCATTGCTCTGTAAGATATTTCCGCATTACTGAGAAATCTTATAGGAAATAAGGGGGATAAAAATATGCAAAAAGTAAATCGTGTGGAGGCAACAGAAGTTGCCTTAGAATTAATTGCAAGCTTAAAAAATAAATATGGACAAATTATGTTTCATCAGTCCTGTGGGTGCTGTGACGGATCCAGCCCAATGTGTTATCCAATAGGAGAGTTTATCATAGGTGAGCTGATGTACTAGTTGGAAAGATTGGGGATACCCAGTTTTATATGAGTGATGCACAATTTAAATATTGGAAACATACCCATCTTACCTTGGATGTTGTGGTAGGGAGAGGAGGGATGTTTTCATTAGAAAATGGAGAAGGTATACGTTTCTTAATACGTTCTCGTCTTTTTAGTGATATAGAAAGTGTACTACTAGAATAATAGTTTTTATTTAAAAAATAACCTGTAAAATATTCTGAAAGATATATAAAATATAAGGTTAAGTAAATTGGTGCTATTAAAGTTATTAAGAGTATTAAGCATGGCTACTCTTAAATAAATCTTTGATAAAAAATAACATAATAAATAAAATGAATGCTATAAATAACCAAGCAAAATTAATAGAAGTATAGGTATAAATAGCTCCTAATAATGAAGGACCAATCATTCTACCTAAACTACCTGAGGCTTGATTAATAGAAAAAATTAAGCCTTGTTGATGAGGAGAACCTTGAAAGGATATACTAGAGCTAAGATTAGGGAATACCAACCCATTACTACCTGCCACTAGGATTGCTACTAATCCTAAAGCAATATATTTATCATTAGTAAAGAAGCTTAATAATAAAAATGCTATAAAATATAAGGTAGTACCTAAGAATAAAGCTTTTCTACCTGAGTAGAATCTGGGAACTAATAATTGTGATAAAGTTTGAATAATAGCAAAAACCGTCCAAAATAAACCGATATGGAGAGGATCAAAGCCGAATTTAATACTTTGCCATAGGCTAAAAAATACTTCTACTCCTGAAAAAGTTACAAAGAGTAATACAGAAAATACAATATTATATAATATAACTCTGTTTTTAAGAACTGTGGATAATTGTTGTTTAATATTATAAATCGTCTCGTTAGTAGTATTAAGAGGTAAAGATTCCTTAAATAAAAAGCATGCTAAAATAGCAGAAACCATACCTAGACATCCGGCTAATCTAAAGGGGATAGTGAAATAATTATCAGGGTATCCACTTGCTAGGTATCCACCTATGGCTGGTCCTAGAATGAAGCCTAATCCGAAAGCAGATCCCATAAGTCCCATTGCTTTTGCCCGATTTTCCTTAGAGGATAAATCACTAGCTGCTGCAAAACATACTGCAAAATTTCCGGAGAAAAAGCCTGTTAAGGCTCTCATAGCAATTAAAGCAACAAAACTATGCACAAAAAAAGGAGTAATAAAGTAACAGATACTCATAAGAATTGTGGGAATAAAAAGTAAGGGTTTTCTCCCTATTTTATCACTTAAAATACCAAAGATCATATTAGCAATTAAATTACAAACTGCAAATATAGCTACTACAATACCAACTTGTAGTGGGGTTAAAACCAAAACTTTTTGAAACATAGGCAATACTGGGATAATCATGCCAAAACCTAAAATATCGGTAAAGGTAATAAGAAAAAGCACTGGCATGATAATAAACCTAATGTAATTATTTTGTATATAAATATATTGTTTATATTAAAGTTTAAGTTAACAATTTAACAACTTATTTTTTAGAAATACTAAAATTAGCAAATCTTTGATTAAATTTTGCTACCTGTCCTGCATTATCTACATGTTTTTCTCCACCTGTCCAAGCAGGATGTGAGTGACAATCTATATCCAATTTTAAAATGTCTCTAGGTTTGCCCCAGGTAGAACGAGTTTCAATAGTAGTACCATCAACTAACTTTACGGTTATATGATGATAATCAGGAGCAACTATACTATTTTGTCTGGTTTTAGCTTTACTCGGAGCTTCTTGCATATTCTTAGCAGTAGCTTTAGTTATAGGTTTTTTTGCTGTAGCCATTTTGTTAATCCCTAGTTATATATTAATTACAGTAAATTAGAATTATATTCGTATGTTTTTAACATAACATATATTATATATAAAAG
>NZ_DBKDTU010000026.1:0-3813 GCF_055505085.1 Candidatus Hepatincolaceae symbiont of Strigamia maritima | reverse complement strand
TTATAGGTTAATAACTAAGATCGTGTATTTTTAAAGTACTACTTTTAAACTGAATAATCCTTATTTTTCGGCATTTATTACTATGTAGGGATATATAATTTTCTTGATAGTTAATTTCAATATTTCCGCAACTATCAGGGAATAACAATTGAGGATTATTTAAAGCAATTTCCATAGCCTGTTTATGGTTTATATTTGTAGCAATATTTTGTTTTTTTTCTTCTTTCTTTTTAAGAAATGTTATAATAATTAAAATAAGAGCTAAAGCAATTAAAATTCCTAATACTATGATGATTATTTTTAATATTTTTTGTAATTTTACAGTTGCTGGGTCTTCCATATTGTTAATATCCTGATTATTAAATAAAAATGATACAATACCATATTATTGCTAGTAATGTTGATAATAAACAAAGAGTTGATAGTTTTTTAACTAAAAACATAGCATCTACTACTAGAAATAAAATAAAACACCTAATCATAAAAGGCAATATAAAAGTTAAAAAATATCATCAAAAAGAAATTAAACTTCTTCAAGCTTGCGATATTATAGTTCAAACAGGAGATGAATTTTTTGTTACTTTAAATTTAACTCAGGATATAGACCTATTATTACCTCAAAAATTACAGCTGGATATTCTTTATGAAGATGAATCTTTGGCGGTTATTAATAAACCTGTTGGATTAGTAGTGCATCCTGGAGCCGGTAATACTGATTATACATTAGTTAATGGGTTACTTTATCATTACGGAGCTGAAGGATTATCTTCAATTGATACGCTAGAGAGGCCAGGAATAGTTCATAGATTGGATAAAAATACATCAGGATTATTAGTAGTAGCTAAAAATAATATTGTACATCTTGCCTTGAAAACACAATTTGCAAAGCATAGTATTACTAGAAATTATAGAGCACTGGTTTGGGGGGTTCCTAGATTCCCTACAGATAGTATAGAAAACTATTTGGTAAGAAGTACTAAAAATAGAAAAAAAATTGCTGTCTCATCTAAGAATGAAGGCAGAAAAGCCATTACTATTTATAAAGTATTAAAGCAGTATCAGAGCATTATAGCACTATTAGATTTATCTCTTAAAACTGGTAGAACTCATCAAATTAGAGTACACCTGTCTAATTTAGGATATCCTGTAATAGGAGATGAGGTTTATGGTAAAAAGATGTCTCAGTATCTATACAAAATACCGCAGGAGTTAGCAATAATTTTTAAAAATATTAAACATCAATTATTGCATGCTTATAAATTAGGCTTTATTCATCCTGTTAGTAATAAAGAAATGGTTTTTGAAATAGCTGACCCCTTAGAAATGCAGGTTATATCTAAATTACTTTCTTTTTAGATTTAGAGTTGCTTTTTAAATATATTGATATTATGATATATACGTGTTTATATCATAATATCAAGTTATAAAATAAATGGTTAATATATACCGTATCTTTATTGGCATTAGTATCTTAGCTTTAGTTAGTATTTATTTTTCTGATGAAATAAGAGAAAAAAAGTTTGAACTTGAATATGCTAGGTGGATTAAAACTTATAAACAGGAAGCCTATGTAAGATTAAATCTCTCAGAAGACTTTCTAAATGAAGTTTTTGATAATGCTAAACCGCTTTATTTTCTACTTAAATTAAATCAACTTAATCAAGAAGATATACTTAAAGATTCCCAAATAGGTAATAGTTTACTTAATTCTGAGAAAATTACTGCGGGTAAAGAATTTTTAGTAAAGCATAACAAAGAATTAACAAATATAGAGAAGAAATATAAAGTAGCAAGATCGTTAATAGTAGCTTTTTTAGGTATACAAAGTAATTATGGTAAAAATATAGATAATTATAATGCACTTAGTGTTATTTCTACCTTAGCTGTAAGAGATAATTTTGCATTCTATAAAAAAGAATTAGATAGTTTATTATTATTAATTTATAGTAATAATTTGTCAATAGCAACTGTTGCTTCTTTTGAAGGTAAATTAGGAGTTTTACAATTTTTACCATCAGATTATAAGGCTTACGGAGTTACAGCTAAATCTAATAGTATCAAAGTAGATTTATTTAATAATCAAAGTGATATATTTCTTACGGTGGCTAATTTTTTAAAACAAATGGGCTGGGGATTAAATGTAAACCCTAAGATAGGTTCTTGGGGTTATAAGGTAATACCTCCTAATAACAATGCTAATTTAAGTCTTAATGAACAAACCCTAAGTACATGGAAAATTATGGGTTATAAACTATCTAACGGTCAAGCTTTACCGGATTCTAATGCAACTACAACTTTAGTTATTCCAAGTAATATACAAGGTGTAGCTTTATTAGCAAACAGTAGTTTTTATAATTTAATAAGATGGAATAATTCTTTGAGTAATACAATATCTATAGCATTATTAAGTGAAGAACTTCAAGAATATAAATCATATATGGACGTAATGGAATTCAATACTGATATTGCTAAAGAATCGGTTGATGATTCTAAATTAGAACCCCAAAAAGATAAGCTTTTTGAGGAATATTATAAATATAAGCAAGATAATGAAAGCTATAAATAAGTTAATAATCTTAATAAAATATTATTTTTCTATAAATAATTATAACCCTAGTCTTTATTAGCATTCTAGTGTTTTTTTACCCCTAGAAATTAACTATTTTTTAAGTAAGATATATTTTTTATTAATTTTTACTTGCAATGAATTAATAATTAATTAATAATACTTAAAAACAAGTTAATAACTTATTACTAATAAGTTAATTAATAATAAATAATTGATAAGGGATTAGTTATGAAAAACATAGTGAAGATATCTATATTGCTAAGTAGTATAAGTGTAGCATCTGCTTTGGCAGCAACATCATTTAAGCCAATAACAAAATTAGTGGAAGGGCAAACTAATTTTGTAGCTAAACCAACTTATAAGGTAGGTACGGAATATAAACAATTTGGTATTACTTATAAGCCTAGTATGCAAGAAGAGTATGATGTTATAGGCATTGCTTCTTGGTACGGTGAGCAATTTCAAGGAAATTTAACCGCTAACGGTGAGCTTTTTGATAAGAATCAAATAAGTGCCGCCCATCCTACTTTGCCATTACCTAGTATAGTAGAAGTTACTAATATGGATAACGGACGTAAAATTATTGTAAGGGTTAATGATAGAGGACCTTTTTCTAATGGTAGAGTAATTGATTTATCAAAAAGAGCTGCAGAAATGTTGGGATTTGAAGATAAAGGTACGGCAAATGTTAGAGTAAAGCTTTTAAGTAATATTACTGATGAAGTAGTAAAAGAAGTAAAAAAATATTCTAACCAAAATGTAGCTCCTGTGACAACAAACCAACCACAGGTACAGAAAATTCAAGAAGAAAAATATGCTATGGTTTCTATAAATAGTAATGATGGTATAAAAGAATCTAACATTAAAGACGGAGTGCTTAGAGCGAATGCCGCACTAGATGATGTAATTAATAAAAAAGATTTGAAACCTATTAATCTTGTAGAACCTAGAAGTATTAAAAGCTATGTTCCAAGAGGAGTATTTGTACAAGTAGGTGCCTTTAAAGAAGATAATAATAAGGTTAGCAGTACTGTACACTCTTTAAGTAAAATCGGAGTTGTAACTCTACAAAAAGTAGATTTAGAAGGCAGAAATTTACTAAGGCTTAGAGTAGGTCCTTACGGTAGTATAGATGATGCTAAAAAAGCTAAGGATAATCTAGTAAGCATGGGGTATACAACTTCTAGGGTTATTGTAGAAGAATAACTTTTATTCATAATATAATACTTTTAAAGAATCTATGA
>NZ_DBKDTU010000025.1:0-3879 GCF_055505085.1 Candidatus Hepatincolaceae symbiont of Strigamia maritima | reverse complement strand
AATTCTTGAAGATAATATCTTTAGAGGTAAATATTATCAATTTATATTTTTCATACTCATTGTTCTGCCCTAAAGTTAGTGATAATTTATATAATTGGTGAACAAAGATGAAGTTATCTCCGCAGTATTTTATGAAAATAGCACTATCTTTAGCTGAAAAGGGTAGATATACTTGTACCCCTAATCCTATGGTTGGTTGTGTTATTGTAAAAAATCAAAAAATTATTGGAACAGGATATCATAACAAATACAGAGAACCCCATGCTGAGGCTGAGGCATTAGAAAATTGTATTATTGATCCTGAAGGGGCAGAAGTTTACCTTAATTTAGAACCTTGTGTACTCCAAGCAAAAACGAATTTTACAGGCACTACTTCGTGTGCAGATCTCCTGATTAAAGCTAAAGTAAAAAAAGTTTTTATAGCCATGTTAGACTCTAACCCCTTAGTAAATGGTTCCGGAGTTAAAAGATTACAAGCAGCCGGCATAGAAGTAAAGATAGGATTAATGGCAGATCAGGCTAAAGAGCAAAATGAAATTTTTCTTCATTATATTCAGTATAAAAAACCCTTTGTAATTGCTAAGTGGGCTCTTTCAATTAACGGTTACACTACAGTGCCTAAAAACTCTTCCCAAATTAAATACTCCCCAGTTATTTCTAATAATAAATCTTTGGAACATGTACATTTAACTAGAAGTAGGGTAGGAGCTATTTTAGTGGGAAGTAAAACTATAATTAGGGATAATCCTTTATTAAATACACGTTATAGTAATATAAAACCACTAAATCCTCCATTAAGAATAGTTTTAACCAGAAATAGAGAATTAGATCTTACTCTGAATCTTTTTAATGTAGAACAAAGTCCCACTTTAGTGGTAACAACTAAAGAAGCCTCACAAAACTTTTTAGATAAACTTCGTAATAAAGGTGTAGAAGTTTTAATAGTAGAGCAAGATAATGGCGAGCACATAATTTTAGAAGAACTACTAATTTATTTAGGAGCAAAACAAATAGATAGTTTACTTGTAGAGGGTGGCATGTATACTCATGAGAAGTTTTTTAAGGCTCAGTTGGTTAATAAGGTGGAATGTTACTTGGCTCCGTATTTTTTTCATAATTCTGGAGAAAAAACAGTTTTACAATGGCAGAGCTTAGACACATTTGCCAATAATCATTATTTTAGTGCAAAACCTAGTTATTAATCTCAAAGGATATGTTATCATGTTTAGTGGAATAGTAGAAACAATAGGGGAAGTTGTAAAAATTAAACAAATAGGGATAAGTGGGCAGGCAATAGTAATAAAAAGCCTAAAACCTTTAGCAAATCTTAAACAAGGTGATAGTATTGCCGTGAATGGAGTCTGTTTAACAGTGGTAGAATTGCAAGGTTCTAATTTTAAAGTTGAGGCAGTAGGAGAAACTTTAAGGCTAACTAATATTGCCTTATTACAACAAGGAGATTTGGTAAATTTAGAAATGGCTCTGTTGCCTACTACTAGAATAGGCGGGCATTTTGTCCAAGGACATATTGATGGTACAGCAGAAGTTATAGCAATTACTCATAATGAAATAGCACGTTTTTTTAAGTTTAAGCTTAAGACTATAGAATTAGCTACATATATAGTTACAAAAGGTTTTATTGCTATTGACGGAGTAAGTTTAACTGTAGTAGATATTAGGGCAGATGAATTTAGGATTATGATTATTCCTCATACCTATGCTGTTACTAGAATACAGAATTTAAAACTTAAGGATGTAGTTAATATAGAGGTAGATATTTTAGCAAAATATATTGTAAAGCAATATGGGAGGGAGTATGAGTAATAATAACTTATATTGTGAGGTAGCAGAGGCTATATCTTTATTAAAAAGTGCTAAGATGTTGATTTTAAAAGATAAACAAGATAGGGAAGATGAAGGAGATATAATTTTTCCGGCAGAATTTGCCGAAAGTACAAAAATTGCTTTTGCCATGCGAGAAGCCAAAGGATTGGTTTGTGTAGCTTTATCCTCTGATTATACTAAAAAATTTAATCTACCACCTATGGTGGCAGAGAATAAGTCCTTATTCAAAACACCATTTAGTATTTCTATTGAAGCAGCAAAAGGTGTTAGTAGTGGCGTATCAGCCAAAGACAGAGCAATTACTATTAAAGCACTACTTGATGATAATTCTACTGCTAAAGATATAGTTTCTCCCGGGCATGTTTTTCCTCTAATAGCAAGGGAAGGAGGAGTTTTTACCCGTAAAGGTCATACGGAGGGGAGTGTTGACTTAATGGCATTAAGTAATTTAAAAACTGCAGCAGTAATTTGTGAGATACTTAATGATGACGGCAGTGTTGCAAAGGGCAAACAATTAGAAGATTTTGCAACTAAACACAGTTTAAAGATTGTTACAATTGAGGCTTTAGCATATTATAAGACGAGATATCAACCTTTAATAGAAAAAAAATCAGAAGCATTGTTGCCTACTCAACACGGAAGTTTTAATTGTAGTGTATTTGGGTATAAATTTGATGAAATTAATAATTATATAGTATTAAAAAGTATAGTACAAATAACAAAAGTTCCTTTGGTAAGGGTACACTCTTGTTGTGCTACCGGTGATATTTTTTCTTCTAAAAAATGTGATTGTAATCGGCAGTTAAATTATAGTTTAGATTTATTGGGAAAAAAGGGAGGAATATTAATCTATGCCCCCCAAGAAGGTAGGGGCATAGGTTTGGTTAATAAACTTAAAGCCTATAATTTACAGGAACAAGGTTTGAATACTATTGAGGCTAATTTATCTTTGGGGTTGCCTGAGGATGCCAGAGAATATTTAGAGGTTGCTCAAATTTTACATATTTTAGGTAAATCACAAATTAAATTATTAACTAATAACCCTCTTAAAATAGAAGAGCTACAAAAATGTGGAATTACAGTAACACAAAGGGTTCCTATTATTGTAGAAAGTTTTGCTGAGAGTAAAACTTATTTAGCAACTAAAAAGCAGAAAATGGGGCATTTATTATGATTTTAACTAGAAAAGGAAAAAATATGAAAATAGCAATTATACAAAGTTTATTTAACCTAGAATTTACTCAGAAAATGCTTAATGAAGTACTGAATTATTTAAAAAACGCTCAGGTTTTAGAAACTGATATAGAAATCTTTCAAGTACCAGGGGCTGTGGAAATCCCTGTTACTTGTAAAAAACTTGCTAAAACTAAGAGATATGAAGTTTTAATAGCCATAGGAGCTGTCATTTTTGGTGAGACGGACCATTATCAATATGTTTGTCGGTATGTAACCGATGGTTGTAGAGAAGTAGCTTTATCCTGTGAGATTCCTCTAATTTTCTCAATCTTAACGCTTAGGAATAAAGCACAGGCAGAAGTAAGAATTAACGGAGTAAAAGCTAATATGGGACGTGATGCCGCAGAAGCAGCTCTTAATATGGTAGCTTTATTTAACAAGATTGCTAAATTATGAATCTACAATTTAGGTACACAAACCTAGTTGCTTATTAATCAGTGGTAAGCTAATAAAACTGCAAGCTAGGATTAAGTGAAAAATGTAGTCGTGGTTAGTTTGTTGATTAAGGTATTTTGTATAATTGTCTAACTCAGTGCTATCCTAAATTTTAATCCAAGGTGCTGAGAACCAAATAAATATTGGAGTATAAAGTCTGTGCAATCAAACCCGTTATATAGTCTGAATCGTGAAAATAGACGCTGTTTTCTCCTAAAAACTGTCCGTGATCACTAGTATAAAATAGAAAACTTTTCTTGTTATCTAAAATTTTCATAAAATTATACAGAATGTAATCCGTATATCTGTCTCTATAACGAAAATGACTGCTCACAGTATGAAGATCGGAAGAGCGTCGTGTAG
>NZ_DBKDTU010000024.1:0-3941 GCF_055505085.1 Candidatus Hepatincolaceae symbiont of Strigamia maritima | reverse complement strand
ATAAGTCTAAATATCGGAAAATTATTTACCAACTCACCGGTTATAAACATTTTATCTTTTATTATAATAACAAACTTAAAATTAAAAATAATTTTGAAAAAGTTAATGATAAGCTAGAAATGTTCGGAGATATTGTATTTTCTTTTTCTACAATCGGGGCTAATGTGAGTATGTTTCTTTCTTTGCTTTGTTTCTTATTGTCTATCTCATTTTTAACGTATATTACCTTTACCTATTTAACCTCTGAGCTTATTGTACCAGGATGGATGACCCAAATGATTTTCTTATCTTTTGGATTCTCAGGATTATTTTTAGTTCTCTCTATAATTAGTAAATATTTATCTATGATTCTTAAAGAGATAAGTACCATTCCCTCTTATGTAATTAAAAGTATTGAGCAAATTCAAAAAGATAACTAGAGCATTACCGCTCTCAGCTAATATTATCTTATTAAAGTCTTTATTAATAATTGTACCATACTCATTTTACCTTTATAAGGCAAGGACACCTTTGCTAGATTTTCTATTGTAGCACTGCTTTAACTGGTCGGGTTAACTCTTAGCTTATCCTTAACCTAAGCTTAAAGTACTTTACCCGACTTTTAATAATAAAGCCTATTTAATGTTTAGATCGGTAATTTTTTGAATCATATTTTCTAAATAAGTCTTATTTTTATATTTATTATCACTAGTTTGTTTCATAATTGTAGCATATCTACTTAATGATAGTTTTTCCATTTAACTTCTCCCAAAATTATTAATTTATTTTTTAAACAATTAATTATTAATCTGAAATAGTTAAAATTCCATTGATAAAAATTATCTTCTTATTAACCCTTGAGGAATAAGACTGGGCATCTTCATGTAATTTATGTTGCACAATGCTTGTTGTATTCTCCGTTATATCTGCTTGGGCAATATCTTGCGGATGTTCTTTTGTATCCCACTTAGAGCCACTATTATCAGCTACAAGACTAATTATTTCCTTAACCAAACCCGCCATTAAGAGGCATTCAAAAGCCACCTCATCAATTAATAAAAGTAAATTTTCTTCTTGTTTTATAAAAGGCTGTTCTTTTAATAATAGGCACATTTGATGCATAAACTCTAAAGTATAGATATATTTCTCTGAAGAAGGAGTTACATCTATGTTCAGATAAGAATCTTGCTCAAATGAATTAGCAATTTTTACCATGAGAGTTAGTAAATTTTCACTAATCTTTTGTTGGCTACTTCTTAGAAAGTTTACTAAGATTCGTACTACCTTAGCATAACGTTTAGCGGAGGTCATAAATTTGTTCTTTATTTATTTAATTTTACTTTATGTATCAGCATAATAAATCCTACATTGTACCCTTTGTGTATCTACTGAGTTATGGACCCATATAGATAAGTTAATCCCGTTGCTTAAATTAATACTATTATTAATAATCTTCCCAAAATTTTTATAAACTCTTTCTAAATCTACTTCTGATAAAATGAAGAAGAAACTGAAACAAGGAAAATAAGTATCAGATATTAATTTATTGGTATCTTTGAAAATAATTGCCTCTGATTTCAGTTCATTTTTAGAAAGATAATACACAACACTTAAAAATTCTGTTTCAAATTCTGCGGTATAATAACCATCTTTCTTTATCCAAATTAGATTTTGTTTATATAATTTTTCTACACTCCTTTGAATTTGTGTCTTGATAGTGATAATGTCAAACTTTTTGGGTTGCCAATTTAGTAGCAACACAAATATAACCACAAAAGTACAAAGTAAACTATAAAATATTCTATGCTTTATTCTAGATACATTCACTCAAATATCCTTGGGTTTAACTTAGTATAATTTGACATTATATACTTTACATATCATAATAATGATAGTAAATTTTTTGCATTATTAAAATCATTTATTACAGGATTAGCAGATTTTGGATATTAATTTCAGAGTAATTATAGCAATTTTAGGCTATTTGGTGGGCTCTATTGGCTTACTAATGCTAATTCCTGCACTAATAGATTTTTTTAACAATGCCAACGGTGCTCCAAGTTTTTTCATTATAGGTTTAGTATGCTGTTTTACAGGTATTGCGTTTGCTTTTGCTAATAAATCTAATATTAGTAATAAAATTTCTATTAAAGACGGATTATTAGTAACTTTTTTATCATGGATAGTAATCTCTGCGGTGGCAGCCTTACCTTTTGCTTTTAGTTACTTACAATTAAGTTATACTGATAGTTTTTTTGAGGCAATGTCAGGTTTTACTACTACAGGAGCCACAATTATACCAGACCTTAATATTTTAACTCCGGGCTTTCACTTTTGGAGGCTCTTAAGCGGTTGGATCGGAGGTATCGGAATAGTTTTAATTGGGGTAATCTTTATTCCCAGTTTACAGGGAGGAGGTATGATGCTTTTTAAAATGGCAGGGTTTGAAACCTTTGATACTTCTTTTGCTAAAGCGAAACATGCAATCTTAGGAATCACAATTTTATATGTAGCTCTTACCATAATTTTTAGTTTTTTATTAATTTTAATTTCTGATTTTGCACCCTTTGATGCTTTAATACAAAGTATGAGTGCTGTTTCTACCACAGGTTTTTCTAATAAAAACGAATCTATTGCTTATTTTAGAAGTAGCAGTGCTGAGATTCTATTAACAATTGAAATGATTATTGCTGGGGCTCCCTTTATTCTAATGTATTATTTTATTTTTTTAAGAAAAGGAAACCTTTTATTTAAGGATCAACAGTTTTCTGCTTACATAAAATTATTAGTAGTGTTTATTATTATTATTACCCTATGGTTGCATTTTTATAACGGTATTAACCTCTTAGAGGCTTTAAAGCTTACATCTTTTACAGTTAGTAGCACCTTAACCGGTACAGGGTTAGTGGTTAGCGATTATTATAATAATTGGAGTGTATTCCCAGTAATGTTATTATTTTTTATTACTTTTGTAGGAGGTTGTGCCGGTTCTGCAGCTTGTGCCTTAAAGGTATACCGAGTACAAGTAGCTTATATGCTCTGTAGACTTTCTATAAAAAAGATGTTTTTAAAGAACCGAGTATTCGTACCTTATTATAATAATCGCCCCATTAATACTGATTTTGCTATTTCAGCTCTTAGTTATATATTTTTATTTATGTTTTGTTTAGGAGTAATTGCCATATTATTATCTATGGTAGGGTTAGATTTTCTTACTGCTCTAAGTGCTGCCGTTGCAACCTTAACTAATCTAGGACCAGGACTTGGTAACATTATAGGACCTGTGGGAAACTATGCTTTACTACCGGATAGTGCTAAATGGATTTTGATAATTGCAATGTTTATGGGAAGAATAGAACTCTTTGGAATTTTTATTATATTCTATAAGGAATTCTGGCAGTAACCACTATTTTATAGCCATAGCTATTCTTGGGAACTCTTTAATATTCTTGAAATAAGATTCTGAATAATTACACCACTTAACTTAACCAGTAGAAACAATTATACAGAATCTTATTTTAAAAAAATAACCTAATAAAACAATTAGATAGTAAAGTTTTTGATAAAAATTAGGAAGTAATTACCTGCTTTTCATAACACAACTTGTAAACCTATAAAACTAATATTACAGCTAATTATTAAGCCTTAAAATTCTAAAGATAACTATTTAGAGTATTTAAAACTACTTATTTTCTTGTTTTACTACTTTTTTCCGTCAGATTTTTTCATCACAGCACTAGTACCGCTTTTTTTAATATCTGCTTTACTATAAGTTCTTTTAGTAGCAGTATTAATAGCTATTCTATCTTCTTTTGAGATACTTTTATATAAATTAGTGGTAGCTTTAATAATTGCTTTCTCTTTTTTTCTAGCAATTACTAGAATCTCAGTAGCTAATTTTGTATATTTTTGCTCATCAAACTTTTCTGCTATCTTAATTTTTTCAAGCTCACTAGTTTTAG
>NZ_DBKDTU010000023.1:0-1142 GCF_055505085.1 Candidatus Hepatincolaceae symbiont of Strigamia maritima | reverse complement strand
TCATTTATATCATCTATGGTTATTTTATATTATTTAGTATTGAACTATATATAATCTGAACCTAGAATCTTAACAATATTTCCAACCATTCAAAATCAATATATTTACATAATCAGGAGAGGTATTATGGGCAATTACCATTACCCAAGAAGAATTAAGCAAACTATCAACTATTTTAACAGAGATGTAGCGGGAATAATTAAATGGCATAGAATTTATTGATTATCAAAATTAATTCTTAGTCCATAAAAAGAAAAAAGCTAAATCTTATTTCATATCTAGCTTTGGTTATAAATTAGGTAGTCTTTATATATTAATTTATAAGTGTTTATTGTATTCTAATTCTTTATAAGTCATTATAGTAGATAAATCCTGTTCTATACTGCGTTTTACATCAGGGCGTTTTAAATCTTCTTGTATCCCTAAAAAGTAACCATCACTCATACCGAAGAATTTACACAAGCGTAGATCTGTATCTATGGTAATATTTCTTCTACCCTTTACTATTTCATGTATTCTAGTTGCAGGTACATGAATAGCTATAGCTAAAGCATTTTGTGATATATTTAATGGTTTTAAAAATTCTTCTACTAAATACTCACCAATATGAGTTTTAATATATTGTTCTGTCATTTTTTACTCCTATTTTAATAATAATCTACTATTTCAACATCAATTACATTATTATTTTCCCAAATAAAACAAATACGCCATTGTCCGTTAATTCTTATACTGTATTGCCCTTGTCTGTTTCCTCTTAATATTTCTAAATTATTTGCAGGAGGAAGTCTTAACTCATCTATATTCTTAGCTCGGTTTATAGAAGCTAATTTATGTAAAGCTCGTACTTGAATATCATTAGGTATCTTTTTAGAAAACTCTTTATGCCATATTTTCTGTGCTTCTTTATCTTTAAAGTTAATTATCATTTTTTCTACAATATATTTTATTATGTTTTTAGTATAACCAATTAAGGAATATGTGTCAAGTATATATATTTTAATAAAATAATATATTTCCCTTTAAATATCTATAAATTATGCTATTTTATAATTAAATGAAACTATATATAAGGGAATATAAGAAAATGAATAAGGAAGAGTTAGTTAGTGCTATTGCTAAGAAGTCTGCTTTAAAGAAAA
>NZ_DBKDTU010000022.1:0-4048 GCF_055505085.1 Candidatus Hepatincolaceae symbiont of Strigamia maritima | reverse complement strand
ATAGCTTCAATTCTGTTATCTTTAGTATTTATTTTCTTAATTACTTTTAAAGGTTTTAATTTAGGAATAGATTTTAAGGGAGGTTTATCAATGGAAATTAAAATGCCTCAGAATAGCTCTTTAGCTAATATTCGTACTAAATTGAACTCCATAGAAATTAAAGATATAGAGATTCAGGAGTTTGGTAAAGAGAACGGAGCACGAATTCTAATTAGTAGTAATATCATTAATAAATTTAATAATTTTAATGATGTAATAGAAAAAGTTAAAACTGTTTTAGGATCTAAATATATATTTTTAAAGAGTGAATTTGTTGGACCTAGTGTTAGCACTAATATAATTTGGGGTGGAATCTATTCGATTACTTTATCTTTCTTAGGAATTTTTGCCTATTTGTGGTTTCGTTTTGATTGGCAATATGGCTTAATGGGAGTTATTACCCTATTTCATGATGTTATTATGGGGGTAGGGTTTTTATCACTACTGGGGTTTGAGTTTAACCTTTCAACTGTAGCCTCTGTTTTAACCATTATTGGTTTTTCCATTAATGATACAGTGGTAAATTTCGATCAAGTACGTGAAAATTTAAAAAGATACTCTAAATATAATCTGATTTATATTTTAAATAAAAGCATTAACGAGGTTTTCTCCAGAAGTATTGCTACATCCCTAACAGTAATTTTAGTATTATTAAGTATTTTCCTTTTAGGGGGAGATACTTTAAAGAGCTTTAGTTTTACTATGATTATAGGGGTGATTTTTGGTACCTATTCTTCAATTTGGGTGGCTGTACCGATGCTGATGTATCTAGGTAATCTTAAAAAAGTTAAATATGAAAAATAATTACCTTATTTCTTCTCATGATAATAACAGTTTAAGTTTATATAATACTACTGATAAAACTAGTTTGCTCTTGCAAGGTAGTTTTATATTATTAGAGGATAATTGCTATTTTCCTTTTCAACAGGTAAATAAGGAACACATTAGTATAACAGATTTAAGAATTTTAGAAAACTATCAACCAAAAGCAGAACTCTTATTAGTAGGTTGTGGTGAAAAATTAGTATTACCTTCCCCTGAGGTTAGGATGTATATTAATTCTTTAGGATTAAAATTAGAATGGGTAAAAACAACTTCAGCTATACATACCTATAATTTACTTAGGAATGATGACAGAGATGTCGTTGCTATATTCATATTTTAGTAAAAATTAACAAAGGTTAGCCTTTCATCCATTCCTTGTTTCTCTATCCCAACTTCCTATATTCAGTAATAGTTTACTAAAAAATAAGGTAGTATATAAAGTTAGGGTATGGCATATATTCTTCAATAAATTATTTTAATTGAGAAAGTACATCCATGGACTAATGTATTTATAGTGGATACTATCTTGTTTATAGATATATTCAACTAAAAGTTATATTTTTTGTATAGATAAAATCTTTCATAAGTTTGCAAATAATGAATAATCTTTATATTAATAATTAACAAATTGTGGTATTATAAATAATAATTTATGGGCTACTGGAGGCTTTACATATATGAATGTAGTAGTAACAGATTTACTCACAAAAAATATAGAAACGGCTAAACGTATAATTAGTGTAGTAGACTTAACTTTGCTAGGGGATGCTGATACAGAACAGGATATTGTTAATTTATGTAATAAAGCACTAACTCCTATAGGACAGGTAGCTGCCCTTTGTATTTGGCAGAAGTATATTCCTCTTGCAAAGAAAACGTTAGAGCAAATAAATGCAAATGTAAAAATAGCCACGGTTGTTAATTTTCCTTATGGGAGAAATACTATACCGGATATCATTAGTGAGATTAAACAAGCTCAATTTTTAGGAGCAGATGAGATTGATTTGGTATTACCGTATTTTGCTTTAAAATCTAATAATATACAATTGCCTAAGGCAGTAATTAGAGCAGCTAGGGAAATATGTCTAGATGCTCTTACCCTAAAAGTTATTTTAGAGGTTTCTGAATTACAAACTGATGAATTAATAAAACAAGTAGCAGATTTGGCGATTCATATGGGGGTTGATTTTATAAAAACTTCAACCGGAAAAACCAACAGTTCAGCCACCATAGAAGCAGTAACAATTATGTTACAAGCTATTAAAGACACTCAAAAACCTTGTGGAATTAAACCCTCAGGGGGCATTAGAACTGTACAAGAGGCAATGAAATATATTAATTTAACAGAGAAATTTATGGGAAAGAGTTATATTAACCCTAGAAACTTCCGTATTGGAGCATCATCTTTGTTAGATGATGTACTAAAGTTTGCTGGGTTAACAAAAAATTCTTTAACAGAAAATATTATACAACCGCTTGTAAATCAGTATTAATAGGTTTATTATTTTTTTAAGATAACTGAATCCTTATAAGGAGTCATTCATAAAAAAGGTTAATGGTAAATGATAAAAAGTATGGAACTGAGAGAAACAATGATGAAACAAAAAATGTATGATTTAGCCGTTACAGCTAGGGAAAAAGCTTATGCTCCGTATTCTAACTTTGCCGTAGGAGTTTGTATTTTAACTAAAAATAATAATTTTTATCAGGGGTGTAATGTGGAAAATGCTGCTTATCCTATGGGTATTTGTGCAGAAGCAGGAGCAATTGCTAATATGATTGTATGCGGTGATAATACTATTGCTAAAATTCTAATTATTGCTACAGGAGAAGTATTATGTACTCCTTGCGGGGGGTGTAGACAAAAAATTATGGAATTTGCTAATCCGGCTACTCTAATTCATATAGCACATAGTAAGGGAATTAGAAAAACCTTTACTATGCAGGAATTACTCCCATATTCTTTTAGTAAACTTAATTTAAAATAGCAATTAACAGCACTTTTTAGATATATGAGCCTCTTTTATTAGAGGTAGAAGTAAGGAAAGAATAAGATATACTAAAGCCGATATTGAAATGGAGATTAAAATGGCAAATCTAAGTACTAATAATTTTAACCCGAATCAGGCTATCTCTGTAGATACCCCTACTACTAAAGATGCAACAATAGAGAATACTAATGTAGATCTTGTAGAAAAACGGGTTGTAGTTGATGATATGAAAAGAGATGAAAATGCTCGACACCGTTATATGAAACACATTTTTATGTTTACTATGACATGGTGTATTGCTATGCTAATAATCTTATTATTAGCCGGATATAATTTTTACGGGTTTCATTTAAATGATACAGTATTAATAGCTTTTATTACTACTACTACTGCAACGGTATTCGGTTTAATCTTTATAGCTGCTAAATGGTTGTTCCCTAATAACGGAACTAATTCCTGATAATGCATAATAGTCAGAATTCAGCTTATAACTGAGTTTTTAACTGTAGCTTAAAAATTTATAGTATTACAACAACACTACATCTAAAAATCTACAAACCAACCTAGCTAGGTATATAAGAGTAGTAAGTTTTTAACTTAATCTTGTAGGGCAACATTAAGTTTGTGTTCTACATATTCCCAATTAATAAGATTTTCAAACCAAGCTTTTAAATAATCTGCTCTTTTATTACGATAATCTATGTAGTAGCTGTGTTCCCAAACATCACAACCTAAAACTTCTTTAGCATTTTGTGAGATAGGATTAACCCCGTTGGGATAATTTTTAATGACTAATTGCCGATTTTCTACTAAAAGCCATACCCATCCTGAACCGAATTGAGCTGTACCTAATTTAATCATAGTATCTTTAAAAGTATCAAATGATCCAAAGGATTTAATAATTTGCTTAGTTACCAAACTTGGAATATTAGGGTTAGAATCTTTCTTCATACTAAGCCAAAATTCATTATGATTATAAGCCTGAGCAGCATTATTAAAAACCCCAGCAAAATCAACTTTATTATAACTCTCCGTTACTATTACATCTAAGGTTTTAGCTTTAAAGATACCGTTCTTGGGGTCCTCGAGTAAGTTGTTTAAGTTAGTAACATAGGTTTGATGATGTTTTTGATAATGATATTCTAGGGTTTCCTTAGACATAAAAGGTGCCAGTGCATCTAAAGAATAAGGTA
>NZ_DBKDTU010000021.1:0-1154 GCF_055505085.1 Candidatus Hepatincolaceae symbiont of Strigamia maritima | reverse complement strand
TTAAATGATACAGTATTATATTGGAATGATAAAGTATATTTTTATAAATACTCAAAATGAATTAGATAGTTTATGTACTAACTTACAAACTGTAACATGCCTAGCTATAGATACTGAATTTATTCGTAGACATGCTTATTATTCTCAGTTATGTTTAATTCAATTGTCTTATGATCCAGATTCGGCCTTCATTATTGATATTTTAGCTACTTTAGATTTAACAGAATTATTGTCTATTATTTATAGAGAAGATATTATCAAAATATTTCATGCCAGTCATCAGGATTTAGAAATTTTTTATAATTTACAAGGCTTCTTACCTAAAAATCTTTTTGATACTCAAATTGCCTTAATGGCTTTAGGATTCGCCGGTAACACTAGTTTTGAAAAAATGGTACAAGCTTTTTGTGTGCATACTTTGGATAAATCACAAACTATCAGTAAATGGCAAATAAGACCCCTAAGTGTTCAACAATTAGAATATGCAGGCAATGATGTAGTTTATCTGTACCGCTGTTATGAAATAATTCACAAACAATTACTTAAACGTAATAAATTTGAATTTCTTACTAATAAATTTCAAGATCTAAGTTCTCCTAATCGTTATATTTTTGATGTTAATCGAGAATTAGTACGTAATGCTTCTCAAAATAATCCTATATATTTAACTAAGCTAAAAAATTTATTAATCTTTCGTGAAGAATGTGCTAAGAAACTTAATCTTAATCCTAAATTTATTTTAGACATAAAAATTGTGGAAAAATTATGTATTCTGCCAATTACTTCCTTAGTAGAACTTAAACCCTTGTTATATAAAAAAATTTATGCTAATTATGGAGAAAGTATTTTTCAATTATTGCAAAATCAAGTTGGAGATCTTTCTTTAAAAAAATTACTAAAAGCTCCTGCAAACCATGAGTTACTAAATTTATTAGAAATTTTGCTAAAATTCGTTTGCGATAAAAATCATATTAATAAATTATTAATTGCTACTAAGAATGATTTAGAAGATTTAATTCTACATCAAGAAAATTCCCAAAGTGATGTTTTACAAGGTAAAAGATATGATTTATTCGGTAAATACGCCCTTGATTTTTTAAAAGGTAATCTTAGTATTACTATTTTAAATAATCAATTAGTTTTTAAATAAAAAA
>NZ_DBKDTU010000020.1:0-4100 GCF_055505085.1 Candidatus Hepatincolaceae symbiont of Strigamia maritima | reverse complement strand
AAACTTGAAAAAAATAATAGTATATTTGAAATATATTTACAAATAATATGCTAGAAATTAGTATAAACAAACTTAAACATCCCATACGAAAATAATTAGTAATATGCAATAAATCATTTATTTGTTCATCGGACTCCCTCTCTTTGTTTTTATCATAAAAAATATAAGAAGTACTTAGAATTTTCCCTACTTTCCCAGTAAAAACCGTGAAATATGTTGTTGTATAAAATGCAAAAATAATTGTAGAGATTAGAATAAAATTATCATAGCTATTATTAATACAAACTTTTTCTTTTATAAATGGATAAAAATAATATATTAATATACAGCAACACCAATAAAGTATAGTTAAAATTCCCAAAGATATTTTATTACTAGTATTCAGATATTTTATTCTCCATATCATGATTTTTTATCCAATTTTCTAAAAACTCTTTTAACTTAGTATATAGTTTGTCATTGATCTCTGCAGTGCAACTATGTTTTATAGCACTATACTGATAACTTATATTATTACCATCTGCACTTTTCCCCTTAATAGTAACAAACTTTAGATCATATTTCTTAATATATTTTTTAAATTTTTTTAAATCATGTTCTACTCCAGATGTAACTTTTAATTCTACTTTGGCTCCTATACCAAAGCCTAATTTTTCAATTTTATCTGTATGATATTTATCTCCTAAATTTAACAATAATTCTTGTTGAGATATTTCTCCTGTTATTTTACATTCAGATAATAATGCTAGCTCTTTTAAATATTCGTCAATATTTGGAATAAAATAAGAAATTTCAATGTCTCTATTTAGAATACTCTTATAAAATGCTACTAATGCTGGAAATGATCCGTGCTTACCTAAAATATACCCATTAATTTGATCTATTAAATAATAATATTCAAGGGATATTTCAGGTTCTTCTGGTGGTCTGGGATTATCTTTAATGGTATTGTTGTTTTTCGTATCAATAGTTTTATTATGATAGGGATTTTTCTGTCCACCTAAAAATGACATAAAATAATAAGTTTCTATATTGTTGGTCTTACATTTAAATACTATTTCTTTTTGTGTGGAATTAGTAAAATGAAAACTAGTTTCACCTAAGTGCATTTGGGTATTAGTATTTTCTTTATTATTTATTTTTGCTAAATAGAATTTTGAAATCATTAAATTTACCTATTCTTATATGATACAACTTTTGATAAATTATAATATAGTATCATAAGATCAGTATATTTGCATTAATTGATAATAATAGAAGAGATATTAAGAAATAATTTAGTTTATTAAAGTTAGGTATAAATTTTTAGTTATTGATGATTTAGGCTTAGTTTGTGTATATATAATACTATCTAATTTTATAGTAAAAATTATACAATAATTAATCTTTAGTATTCTTAGTTATTAAAAAAATGCTATCTTTTAATGATTGTATATTAGCTGAGTCTGATATTAATAAATCCTCAGGTTTTAGTTTATATTTTTCCCAAAGCCATTTAGTATTTACTAATAATGCACCAGAATCGCTTATTGCTTGGTAATTATTTAATATTGGTTGTTCTTTAGTTAAATCTCTAATTAAATCTTCGGGAGAACACTCTAAAGCTTTTGAAAAAATTTTTAAATGTTTTTCATTAATTCTTGTTCTGCCGGTTTCAATCTGGGAGATAGTATTGTACGCTATTTCTGTAATTTTAGCTAATGCCCTAAGGGATAAATTTTTCTTTAATCTAAAATATTTTAGGTTATTCATTTTATCATTTTTCAAATAATTTACAAATATAAGAGCCTATTATTTCTATATTAATTTTTTTATTAAGGTCTATATCGTATGAGTCATAGGATAGATTAATAGAACTAACTCTTAAAATATTATTAGGCAACCGTTGTAGTTTTTTTAAAACAGGTTCTTCTTCTCCTATTTTAAAAACATAAATACCGTCATTTATAGATAAAGCATCTGAACTAGTATTAATGATAACTAATTGTTTATTTTTAATAAATGGTTCCATAGAATCACCGCTAGCTTGAAATAGAGCAAAGCTATCTATATTCGGGAAATATTCTTGTATCAAGGAATTATGTAGCCTTAATAAGCCTTTATAATATGGTTTTTCAACATCATTAAGGTTAGAGTTAATTAAATTTATTGTTATATAGTAATCTTCTTGAGTAAGGTCTCTAGTTAAATCATCTATAGTACAATTTAGAGCTTGAGATATTATTTTACCGTTATCTTTATTTAACCTTCTTCTGCCTATTTCTAAATTAGCAATTGTACTATGTGGTAAGTTAGTTTTAACAGCTAATTCTCGTTGACTAATTTTTAATTTTTCTCTAAAGAACCTAATATTATTCATTTTTAACAATACAAAAAATAATATTTTTTAAAGATTTTAGATTATTAGCATCATATGTAGATAAATTCTCAGGTTTTAATTTATATTTTTCCCAAAGCCAGTTAGTATTTACTAATATTTCACCAAAATCACCTATTACTTGATAATTATCTAACTTTGGTTGTTCTTTAGTTAAATCTCTGATTAAATCTTCAGGAGAACAATCTAAAGCTTGAGAAATATTTTTTATTGTATCCTCATTTAATCGTTTGTTTCCTAACTCTAGATTAGAAATAGTAGCATGATGTAACTTTGTAATTTTAGCTAAATCTCTTAGTGTTATATTTTTCTTTAATCTAAAAAATTTTATATTATTCATTTTTTCTTGACAGGTTGTCTTTAAGACACCATAATTAAATTATGAAACTAAAAGAATATCTAAAAACTGAAAAAATTAAAGCCTCTGATTTTGCTAAAGAACTTAAAATACATAAAGGTTCTTTGGCAAATATAATATCAGGTAAAAGAACCCCACGACCTCAAATTATGTTACGCATTTTTGAGATAACAGGAGGTGCAGTAACCCCTTACGATTTCTTAAATATTCCTAAAGATTATTGTAAGGGGGAATTGCCAAAAAGTAAAGAAGATATAACCTATGAAGAGAAATTAGAGAAAGTTCAAACTTTTTATAGGAAGTATAAAAAGAGTGTTAAACAAAAGAATCTCATAGATATTATTTGTAATAAGAATGAGAATATTTCTTTACAAAGTGTAAACGATAAACTTCGAGGTAAAAATAAGTTTACGGATTTTGAATTCGCACAATTATTTAATTACTATAGAGCCTTAGACGCTAAAAATAATAATATTGATTTTTCCTTTTAATCATAAGAGTAGGAGTTAGTTATGATAAATGTATCGGTTAAACAGTTAATTTCACTGGGAATACATGATAAAACAGCTTATCGCTGGTCTAAATACGGAATTCCTAAAGGAAAAGTTAAAACGGTGAGTGCTTTGTTAAATAATACGACTCCGTTATTTATTAAGCAAACTGATTCTTTAAATTCTAAAAATCAAAAATTCTCAAAATTTATTGAAATTAAAAATAGTAACGAAGTAGAGAAATCTGATTGTCAGAATTCTCATTTTTCTCAAAACTCTCAATTTGATAATTTAATACAAGAAAATCAAAAAATGAGAAAACAAATTGAGAACTTGGAAAAGAGTATTAACAACTTGAATTCATTACTATATAGCATAATTATTCCTCAAGCTAACTCTCAAAATGAGAATATTTTTTCTCAATTTTCTCAGGAATTTTCTCAAAATTCTCATTTTTCTCAAAAAAGGGAGGGGGATAAAGGGGGAGGGTTTGCAGGTAGTTTTTCTCAAAACTGGGTAACAGAGAATGGTATGGGAGAAAGTAAAGGGGCGGTAGGAAAGGAAAAGATATTGAATAAAGAAGTAGAAATAGTTAGTAATAATATAGTTCAGGAAACTATTAAAAATGAGAATTTTGAGAATGAGAAATTTTCCCCTCCCTTAACTTCTTTTTCCTACTGCCCTAAAAAAACTATTATACAAACGGATTCTCAAAAATTAGCACAAATTAATTTATTAAGTAACGGCTTAGCAGTAGATATATTAAAAAATGATAGTAAAGAATGGCTATTACTGTTGAATGATTGGTTTTTACATTTACAAACTAAACATAAAAAAAGATATAAAAAATATAGAGAATATAATGATTTTTTAA
>NZ_DBKDTU010000019.1:0-4128 GCF_055505085.1 Candidatus Hepatincolaceae symbiont of Strigamia maritima | reverse complement strand
ATTAAATCAACATCTTTAGATCATTTTAGGGTAAAAAAGTATATAATTCCCTTAATTAATGCTAGATTCCTTGAGGCTAAAGGCTTGTTTGCTGCTATTATTTCTGCTTTCTTTGCTGTCTCGGTTTATCGCTTCTTATTGACTAAACGTTTAGTCTTTAAATTACCTGATTCTGTTCCTTATTCTATTAGTAAATCTTTTGAAGCTTTAGTTCCAGTTTTTATTAATTTTTAGAATTTATGAGGCTAGTTTGAAATTAGAATAAATACAATCACTTATATTAAGCTATAGTATACAATACTTTATTTCTTAAAATTAAATACAAAATACTTCTCTTTTGAGTAACTAAATAAAAAATAAAATTATGATTTATTTCTAAATTTATGTTATAGTAAAATTAAATCATTTTATATTTAGTAAGGTAAAAACTATGCAAAAAATTCTATTTATTATCTTTGCTTTCATTATATTTAGTGTGGGAGCTAAAGCACATTGCGGACAAGACCATGATGAGCATAAGAATCATAAACAAATAACTGATTCTGATAAAAAAACAGTATCTAAAAATACCCAGAAATCTAAGAAAATAATTAAAAAAAATAGCTAATTTAAACTACTACTTTAGATAACCTGTTTAGTGTAGGGATGTTGTGTCTACTTCCTTTATAATTGTAGCACTAACTTCTCTTTTAGAGATATACTGCCCCTTTTTATAGTAATAATTAAAGCATTATAGTTTTTCTATTTAATTCAGGCACAAGAAAACTAGATTTATCTGCAGTATCAGGTAGTACCTATCTAGCTCTTATGAGTCTTGGCATTGAAACAACACTTAATCATTTTATTTTCGGTGAGAATATAATATTCCTCCCATTACTATTATTTCTGTAGTAGCAGTGTTATTATTATAGTTTAGGACTCGGTAGAAAAATTATTCAAAGCAAAAAGCTAAGTACTTTAATTTTATGTATTTTAGGATCTGCTCTCTTAGTTTCTTTACATTATATAGGGATTAGAGCCAGTAATTGGGTTTTTCATTTAGCAGTTAGTAATTTTTTTGCTTTCTTATTTTTTATGGTATTAATTAAGAGAAAAGTAATCACTTCTTTTAAATTTCTAAAACATCTTCTAATTTTATTATCAGACCTAGTTTATGTATTTATATTTTAGCTTGTTATACTTAAATTCTATTATTTATATATCTTAATTCCTAAGGATATATCTACAGATAAACGTTATCAAACATAAAATACTTAAGAGGTATGCAAAAATGGGAAAAACTGCTGGGAAGAGTAAGAATAAGATAAAAAAAATAGTAGTTTCCGTTGCATCTATTAATCCAAAAGAATAATAAAAAGCTTTATGTTGATAAACATTATTTTGTATTTTTTGTTTTTCTGCAAATATAGCAAAACTTAAAAAAGATGTACCGGTTAAAAAAAACCAAACAGCAGAGTTACTGCTGCTAAAGCATTTATCCCTGGATTATTATATGCAAAAGCTCAAGGAATAGAGGCATAAAATATAAAATCTAATACTATGTCTAAAAATCCTCCTAAATTTGTAGGTTTAGTTTTTAGAGCTAATAATCCGTCCAATCCATCCCCTAACCTATTAATTAAAACACAAATCATAGCAATTATGTAATAGCCTTGAATAATTAAAGGAAAAGATAAAATCCCGATAATAAAACCTATAATAGTTATCTGATTTGCACTAACTTGCTTTCTAACTAAGTAATTTGCAAAAGAATTAACCAATTTTTTATAAATAATAGAAATTTTTTTATCTAACATTCAGGGAAACACCCTAATTTAATTTCTTATTATGCTTCCATATTTCACTTACTCTTTTATCTCTTCGGCATGTTGTTCTATAAAATTTATATCTTATCTGATTTTTTTGTGAATATTTCTGATGATACTCTTCAGCTACCCAAAAAGTATTTGCTTTTATTACTTTAGTAACTACTTTAGCAGGTAAAATTCCTGAGGCATCTAATTCGCTAATAGCTTCTTTAATAAGTTTTTTTTCTGAATTAGAATTATAAAAAATTGCTGAACTATATTGTAATCCCTTATCACAGAACTGCCCATCCGCATTGGTTGGGTCTATGTGCCAAAAAAAGTATTCAATAATCTGCTCATAGCTAATAATAAGCGGATCATAATAGATTCTTATTGCCTCATAATGCCCTTTACCATTATTACTTTGTGCTGAGACACTCTCATAGGTAGGATTTAATCCTTCTCCGCCTGTATAGCCAGTTTGAGTATCTATGACTCCTGCTAATTTTAGAAAATCACTCTCAATACACCAAAAACATCCTCCTGCTACAATTGCCACCGAATATTTTGAGAAATCTTGTTGATTTTGTTTTGTACCTAGTTGCATCTTTAGAGAATCCTTAGTTGTTTGAGTAGCATGAACTACTTGAAATAATATTATTAGCAATATAGTAAGACTAGCTAGTACTATTGTTAATAAAAAATATATATTTTTACTTATCATAACATTTTCCAATAAATAGTGTTATTAATAATGTATAAGACTCCTAAGTTTATGAATTATTACTAAATACTTATAAATATCTAGGATTCATATACTTAAGTTTATATTTCCCTATTGCAACCCTAGCTAATTCTGTATACGTAAGATAGGATAGATATTATTATATAAATCATTAATATTAAGTCTTAATCTTATAGCTAAAATAAATTCGCTAAGCCCCTCTACGGCACTGGTGTCAACAATAATAGCTCCTACGATTTTTTTACTACTCTTATCAATTATAATTTTAATAAATCCTTCTGTATCATTTTTGGTTACAACTCTGTCTACTTCTCTAAGATTAGCATATTCAATACCATAATCAAAATTTTTAGCTTGTGCATCACTTTCAAGCACCCCTACTTGGGCAATCTTAGCTTTTGCATAAATAACTAAAGGTATACTTTGATATTTTACCATTAAAGGAGTAGTGCTCTCTGTGTGTTGTTGATTACTTAAAAATTTTAGGATTAATATTTTATTATTACTCTCTTGATTAATTCTTATAATTTACGTATTTGTAAAAATTCTTACACCTAAGTTTAGGCATTTTGACTGCATGAATTCTGAAATCTTAGGTTCACAACTTATAAAAATTTTATGGTTTTCTCAATAATCGCAACTTCTCCCCCTAACTTTGCAAAAGATTATGCTATTTTTATACAAATATGACCTACCCCTAAAGTTACCCTACTTTTAGGTATATTTTGTAATTGCCAAATATTCTTTGAATTTAGATAACTAATAGCATTTAAGTTCTCTATTTCTGGAATACTCGGAGAAGCTCTGGTAACTAAGATTATATATCTTGTGATAATTAGTTACTCATTAACCATAACTTTATAAGGAGAAATAATTCTAGGATTCTCGCTAATAACTTCTTTTACTTCTATCTTCTTCATAAAGTTCTTTATAATCTTTATGGGTAATTTCTGCTATTACTGCTTGGATGTGAGTATTTTTTTACTAAAAACCGGAGCATGTATATTAATTACTAAAGTCTTGGCACGTTATAAAAAATCATAAATATTACTAATAGAATTAATTAGCGTTTTAGAAGGAACACAATTCTCATTTAAACAAACTTCTTCCAACTTTGCCTGCTCAATCATAATAACTTTGCTTTTTAAGAAAACTACAACATAATCGCTAATTAATCCTGTGGCTTTTCCTCAGATTACTACAATATCAACTCAAATATCTTAGTTTTAGCATATTTACTATATAGTCTTTCTTTCTTTATATTTATCAATAAAAAAAGAAATAAGCCAAACATAGCTCCAGCAGTTAGGCTAAGAATTAAGCCTAAGGGCAATAACAAAACTACAGCTAAAATATATGTAATACTATAGATAAGAACTGCTAAAAAGTAATTATTATTGATAAACTCATGAATTATCAAGAGTTCTATATATAAATATTGCCTTTAACATACTCTCCTTTATTATGTGTAACAATATTTCTATTTTTATAACCGCTATATAAAGTACTTTCATCTGTATGTAAATTACTTTGGTTATAATCTATATAAGTATCTAATATTGGTTTAATATTTTTAATATTTCTTTTATTAACATA
>NZ_DBKDTU010000018.1:0-14976 GCF_055505085.1 Candidatus Hepatincolaceae symbiont of Strigamia maritima | reverse complement strand
GATCTACACTCTTTCCCTACACGACGCTCTTCCGATCTAATTGAAGCTCTTTGAGCCGGTGTTTTATCCCCTATTAATAATAAATAAAAAATAATAATAGGAATACTCAAAAGAGCAGCTAATTTCTTAGTATTATAATTTATAACTAATTTTGGTAACAACAGAGCAAAACTTTTACGTAAAAATACGAATAAAATCATCGCAATAAAGGTAATATGATATCCTGAAATTACTGTAATATGAATTAATCCTGACTTCATTAAAGCATTTTTATCTGCAGGATTTATAGCGGTTGTATCTCCTAAGAATAAAGCAGTAGCGATTCCTGCAATATTACCTGGTAGTACCTCAAATACTTGCTGTTTTAGATAATTTTTAATCCTGCTAAAAAATTTAGAAATTATACTAAGACTTTGATCCACAATACTTTTAGGTTTTTCTTCAACTTTAGTTATATCTGCAATATAAGTTATATAACCGTTCCCTCCTATTTGTTTAAAATAATCGTTTTGTTTAAAGTTTATCCCATTAGGTGTCATTGGGAGAGATGACTTAAAAAGCATAGCTTTAGCCGTTATAATGTCTCCTATTTTAATATCATGAGCTACCTTGATAGTAAGTTTTAAAGTAGAGGGCATAACTTGATAATACGGTAGTTTTGCTATGCTTTTAGGTTGCAAAATTAAAGATTTATTAGCTTTTATATTATTTTCTTGAATATCAATAACTTTACCAGTTAAATTAGAAAAATAGATATTATAATTTAACATTTTAGTATCTAACCAAGCAGTTTTCAAAGTAGCACTGAAAATACCAAATACAAATAATAAACTAAGTAGCAGAATTTTTCTAATTATTAAGTGTTTTCTAAAATAAATAGTAGCTCCGCTAACAAGCAAATTGATAACAAAAATAACAACAAGGTTGGGTTCAAAATTTAAAGAAAAATAAGTAACAATCCCTAAAATATTACTTATTACTAAATAGCTAAAAAAATCTTGTTTAAATAAAACATACTGCATTTACTAGCTAAGTTTTGCAAATGTTTTATATTTATCCTGAATTTCTTGCAATGAACACTTAGCATTATTAAGGTAAAGCATATTGTTAGCAAGTGCATGCTCTGCCATACACAAATACCAAGATAAAGAAGCATAAGATATGATCAGATCATATAAAAAAATCTTTAAATTAAAATCAACACTAAAATTTTTTCTTCTCAATAAACAATATTGTTTACGAAATACTAAAAAATTAGAAGGCGTTAAATAATTTTTAATACAAGCCAAGTCAAAAAAAGAGTCTCCTCTGGTTGCATATTCAAAATCTATTAGAAATAAATTCTGCGTATCTTTCTGATAGATTAAATTTTGATATGTTACATCATTATGACAAAAAACAATATCCTTACTTAACATCTTAATTAATCCAAAGATTTCTTCAAAAATATCTTTTAATTGTTTTAATTTAAAGCTATCGTAATAATCTTTATTTTTAATTACATATAAATAATTATTGATAGTGTCTTGCCAATTTATATATTTTATATCAATTTTAGAATTATGTAGCTTAGCAGTTACATTAGCTAATCTTAATACCTGATCAGGCTGATTAATATACTTTTTTGTAAGATTTTGTCCCTCTAGGTATTTAAAAATTACAAATTTTTCTTTATATCTAAAGAGCAACTCAGGAGTAAGGTTTATTTGTGATAAAGTTGAACTAACCTTCTCTCCTTCTATTCTATCAAAAGGAAGAAAAGGATTTTGATATATTTTTAAAACTAATTTACTTTGCCTAATTCTTAATAAAAATACTGAATTAGATGCCTTTTTAAATTGGGTAATTTTCTTAATTTTTCCAAATTTATCTTCAATAATCTTGAAATATTCCAGCGGTATTAATTTTTGATGATAAATAACTGTACTTTCCATTTTATATATCCATAAACTGCCATTAAAGTTAATATTATCATTAAAATAGTAGTATAGTATAACTCTGCTTTAAGAGTTAACACAACTGCCATAATATTCAGAACTATCCAATAAAGCCAATTTTCAAAATACTTACGCACTTGTAAAAAAGTTGCATAAAAACTAAATACCATAATTAGACTATCTAAATAACTTATAGTTTCTGCTTCATTGGTATATTTTAATAAAAGATACTCTATTGCACAAGCTATTCCTAATAAGATTATAATCATGATTAGATTTTTTACATATCCTAAGGTAGCTATTTTAAGAACATATTTGTTATGTTTATCTTTCTTCCGCCATGTAAAAAACCCATATATTGCAATTACTACATAATATAAATTTAAAACCGCTTGCAAATAAATTTTAGCATCAAAAAAAATATAAATTAAGATTAAAGTGCTAAGGAAGCCACAAATAAACGCATAATATTTTTCCTTAATAAGAAAAACTACATACAGAATTCCTAAGATAGTAGAAATGATTTGTAAAGAGTTTATCAGCATTTTGTAAAGTTCTGCATTATACTTTTTTCTTGAGACCTACCATAATAGTATACTATAATATATAAAATACTTCTATAAAAAAATAAAGACTGCATTTTATGACCATCCTTACAAGATTTGCCCCATCTCCTACCGGATATTTACACATCGGAGGTGCTAGAACAGCACTGTTTAACTATCTATTTGCTAAAAAACACGGCGGTAAATTTTTATTAAGAATAGAAGATACGGACAAAGCTCGTTCAACTCCTGAGGCAGTAGAGGCAATAATAAATGGGCTAAATTTTTTAGGAATCTCTTATCAAGAACCCGCTATTTACCAAAGCAAACAGCTAAACAGGCATATTAAAATAGCTGAATTATTAGTAAAGAATAATCTTGCTTATTATTGTTATTGTCCTAAAGCAGAACTTGAAGCAAAACGCCTTGAGGCTGAGAAAGCAGGGAAAATATATTTATATGAGGGTAAATGTCGGGATTTAGCACAAAAAACTAATAATCACAGTAGTGTTGCTATTCGCCTAAGAGTTGATAAATCCGGTAGCACCACAATTAATGACTTAGTAATGGGTAATATTACCGTAGCAAATTCCACTATCGATGACTTGGTTTTATTAAGAAGCGATAAGACCCCAACCTATATGTTAGCAGTAGTAGTGGATGATTTTGATATGAAAATTACCCATGTAATTAGGGGAGATGACCATTTAACCAATACTTTTAGACAGATTCAAATTTATAAAAACTTAGGGTGGAAAATCCCGGTATTTGCCCATCTTCCCTTAATTCTCGGGCATGACGGAACTAAACTCTCTAAAAGACACGGGGCTACTGCTCTGGAAGATTATCAAGCTTTAGGGTTTTTACCGATTGCCCTAAGGAATTATTTACTACGTTTAGGCTGGTCTCATCAAAATGATGAGATTATCAGTGATGCCCAAGCAATAGAATGGTTTGATATGAAAAATGTTAATAAATCTTCTGCTAGATTTGATATAATAAAATTAACTAACATCAATTGGCATTACATTAAAACAACATCTAATCAAGACTTACTAACTAACTTAGAAACTACAATTACACAGAAATTTTCTGTTGCAGAAATTAACCCTAAGTATAAAGATTATTTATTACAAGGCTTAACTTCTATTAAAGGTAGATCAAAGACTTTAATAGAACTTCTAGCTAACAGTTTATTCTATATTTTAAAACCGCCTTTTATCTTAGATGTTTCAGCTAAAAATCTGCTTGCTAATAATCTTCAGCTTATCAAAGAACAAATACAACTCTTAGAAAAACATACAAATTTCACTAGAGAAGCCCTGCATTTACTTATAAAAGAGCATGCTCTGACTAAAAATCTTAAATTAGGACCAGCAGTAGAAGCCCTGCGAGTTTCCCTAACCGGTAAAATTATTTCTCCGTCTTCGGTTTTTGAAATTATGGAAGTTCTACAAAAAGATGAAAGCCTTAAGCGAATAAACTTAAGCCTTAAATAATACTGCCTTTGCGACAGATTTTTTGTGGTAAAGGAAGTACTAACTTACTTAAGAAAAAAGAATAGCTATCTTTTTGTTTACTAAGCTTTGCTAAAAGCTTAACCAAAATTTTTATCATTTAGCAATACCTCTTGTAAGTAGCATGCTTATTAAAAGTTTTGGGCTTATAATTAACCTGGATTGTAAAGATATTGTAAAATGGGATTAATCCCTTTATAAAAAAAGACTAAAAAAAGTTGACAAGCTAATTATACTCTGTAATAATAGTTATAGAATTTTTTAATAAATTCTACTCTTATGAAGAAAGGTGTAGGGAATGTGCCCGTTTAAACCTTAGCAACCTGCTAAATGTAAGGTGCTAATTCATACAAAGCTAATTAGCTTTGACAGATAAGAGCTCTGCACTCTTATCAAAATGAATGTCTTTTTTAAGAGCTTTAAGCAAAAAGGAAACAAGACATTTGATAACTTTAGATAATATTTCTAAACATTATACTCTTAACAATAACAAACTTAATGTTTTACAAGGAATTAACCTAGAAATTACTGAGAGTGATATCTTTGGGATTATCGGATATAGCGGAGCCGGAAAGAGTACTCTATTAAGGTTAATTAATTACTTAGAAATTCCGACCACAGGTAATGTCATAGTAAACCAAGTTAATTTAGGAAAATTAAATAAAACTGCCCTACTAAAAGCTAGGAAAAATATCGGGATGATTTTTCAAAGTTTTAACCTCTTAAACCTAAAAACCGTAGTACAAAATATTGCTCTACCCTTAGAAATTAATAAAATACCTAAAAAAATACAAACATCCTTAATTAAAGATATTATTCAGCTGGTAGGATTAGAGGGAAAAGAGCAATCTTACCCTTTTCAATTAAGTGGCGGGCAAAAACAACGAGTTGGAATTGCTAGAGCTTTAGTCTGCAATCCAAAAATCTTATTATGCGATGAAGCAACCTCAGCATTAGACCCCGAAACCACCAAGAGTATTCTAGACCTCTTATTAAAAATTAAACAAAAAACTAATATTACCATTGTGTTAATTACCCATGAAATGGAAGTAATAAAATATATTTGTAATAAAATTGCGGTTTTAGATAAGGGTAAAATTATTGAAACAGGAGCTGTTCTGGATATATTTAACTCTCCCCAGCAGGAACTAACAAAAAAGTTGGTAGTACGGTCTATGGAAAATAACCACAAGGCATCTTTAGAGAAAATATTACAAGATTTTAAAAGTGGTCATGTAATAAAACTTACCTTTAATGAGCATTCTTTAAAGGATCCGATCATTTCTAACTTAATTAAGACTTTTAGTGTAGAAATTAGCATTTTAGAGGGACTAATTAATTATCTAGATAAGAAGCCTATCGGTACTTTAGTATTGCATATTGAAACTACTGAAAATATTTTATCTAAAATTATTAACTATTTAAATCAGCATCATATTGTTGTAGAAAGAATACCTCACCATGTTGCTTAGTTTAGAGAATATTAATATGGAAAAAGTTTTGAGTGCAACCTATGAGACTATATATATTACTTCTATCTCTACAATTTTTGTAGGATTTTTCGGATTATTAGTAGGAATATTACTCTTTAGCACCACTCGAGGTGGAATGCTTGAAAATAAATTCTTAAATTTAACCTTAGACTCCTTAGTTAATATTTTAAGATCTATTCCTTTTATTATCTTAATTATTTTATTATTACCTTTTACTAAACTGGTCGCCGGCACAATCTTAGGACCAAAAGCTGCTATACCTGCCATGATTGTAGGGGTATCCCCTTTTTATGCAAAAATGGTTTATACTGCCCTACGCGAAGTAGACAAAGGCATTATTGAAGCAATAAAGTCTTTTGGGGCAAATAATTTACAGATTATTGTAAAAGTATTAATTCCTGAGAGTTTACCTTCATTAATTAGTTCTCTAACTACTATCTCCATAGCAATTCTCGGTTATACCGCAACTGCCGGAATTATAGGTGCAGGAGGACTCGGTAATTTAGCTTATTTAGAAGGTTTTCAGCGTAATAACCCCATGGTTACCATACTGGCTACCTTAATTATTTTATTTTTAGTGTTTATATTACAATTAATAGGAGACTTTCTAATTAAAATTATAGATAAAAGATAAAATACTAATAATTCTTTTGGTATTTTTAAGATTAATTAATCTTCATAATCTAATACTATATTTATAGAGATAATCTCATAAAAATTAATTATGTATAAATTAAAAGGATATGAAATGCGTACAGTAAAATTTTTAATACTTTTTCTAAGCTTATTTAGTATAAATAATTTAGCTATTGCTGCTGCAAAAAATATGAAAGAGTTAGCCCAAACTTGGTCTAATCCTATGAAAGAAGGTAAAATAAATACTAATAGCTACTGTGAAGTAACCCACTTTTTTGCTAATATTAAAGATGTTGCCAGAAAATCAGGAGTTAAAGAATATAAAATTATAGCTTTAGTGAATACTTTTTATAGTCTGCAAATTTATGATGAAGATATTATTAACCTATTAAACGGTCTTATCCTTTTTAATAATACTGAATATGCTAAAACCTATAATAATCTTGATATTATTGATATTTTTACTACTCTTATTAAGAAAAAAAATAACAAAGATACAGAATTACATTTAACCCAAGTTTTAAAATTAAGCACTATGAAACCTCATACTCAAGAAGTAATTAAATTCTTAAACAGTGAGAAATTTATAACTATTTATCAGGAAAAATTCACCTCTAGCAATGCTGAGCAAACCTATTGGGAAATGGCTACTAATTATTATAACTTTGTACAAAAAGAACTAAATCGTTTAGCAGAATCAAGAAAAGCCTATGAAGCTTTTTTATCCCCGCAAGATAAAGTAGCTCAACCGAATATTGATGAACTCTCTTTATGTTATTATATTAGTACTTCTTTAATAAAACAAAACAAAGACTTAACTGTGGGTAATTTTCAAAAAATTCCTAGTTTTGAAGCTTGGTTAAAAGATAATTTTCAACAATCCTCAACTAAGTAGGATATACAAAAGGAGGTGTTTACTTAGTAAAATAAATATTTGGTTTAAATATATAAAAACAGGAGAAAAAATATGACTAAACTATTAAACACTTTAAAAACCCTTGCAATTTGCTTTCTTTCTTTAGTAACAATAGAAGCAAAAGCAACAACCTTATTAAAAATCGGAGCATCTAATGTCCCACATGCAGAGGTCTTAGAATTTGCTAAACCTCTATTAAAGAAAAAAGGCATTAATTTACAAGTTATTGTTTTTCAGGATTATATTATGCCTAATAAAGCACTTGCCAGTAAAGAACTAGATGCTAATTACTTTCAACATATTCCCTACTTAGATAATCAAATCAAAGAACACGGATATAAATTCTCTAACATAGGAGCAGTACATTTAGAACCTATAGGCATTTATTCTAAACGTTATAAATCTCTAAAAGATTTACCTAATAAGGCTAGCATTGTACTGAGTAATTCTGTTTCTGATTTAGGCAGAATATTATCACTTTTAGAGGAAGCTAACTTAATACAATTACGTAAAAATGTAAAAACAGTTGATTATACTTTAAAAGATATTGTTGAGAATCCGAAAAAACTTACTTTTAACAATAATGTAGAACCGGCTTTACTTCCAACTATCTATGTCAATAATGAAGCTGATGCTATAGTAATTAATACTAATTATGCTCTTTCTGCTAAGCTTAATCCTGTAAAAGATGCTATTTTTCTTGAGAATAATAAATCTGCATATGTAAATATAATTGTTGTAAGAACTGAGGATAAAAATAAACCTGAGTTTAAAACTTTAATAGAAGTTTTACACAGCAAAGCAGTACAAGATTTTATTAAGAAAAAATACACCGGTGCCGTAATACCGGTAAAATAAAACTACTATAATAATTCTAATCTAATTATTATTTTTAGCGATTCAAGAGAATGAAGATTCTCTTGAATTATTTTTATATTAAGTTGTGATATGTCTGTATTTTGCCCAAATTAGTCTCTTTAGCATAATAAGGTACAGATAGCAACATATAACTAATTTTATTTACAAAATCAGTTATATTTCCTAGATTTTCCTTAAATCTAACAAATCTATGACCCACTAGCTTTAATATATTTTTATTTATTGTTCCGGCTTTAATTTAAAGATAATGTGTGTTGTTGAGAATAATATCACAACCTATATCATGTCCGTTACCTGTTCATATGACTTTCTCACTTCTTGAGAAATCACTACGGATAGCTTTGACTATTAATTCTTCTAATGACTAAGCTTAATAGCGATCACCTTGACATAATGAATGAAATTTCTTTAAATCTTTTCTAAATTTTTAAGAGTTTTAATAACATCATTATTTATTATTTTAGACCCAAATATAGATATCTCTAAGGAAGTTTTAATAGTTCTATACATTAAATTATGAAAGTTATATAATAGTTTTTTAGCACTTACAAACTATTTAGAGATAATAGATCAGATGTCTTGAATAAACCTTAGAAATAGAAGAGTTGACATAACTATAGAAAATACCAAAATATTGCCTATATTCGGACATGAAAATTAAAAGTATTTTGTTAATTTACTTTGTTGAGGAATACTATAGCTTCACCGGCTTCTAAACCGAATTTAGAAAAATCAATAACATTAACTAAAGTATTGTCATTTATTAAGTACAACCAATCTTTTGCCATTAAATCTATAGTTTTAAAATTCTGTTTATCCTGATACGCAATAGCTCTAAAAGTATAAGCTAAATATCTAGCATTACCCACTTGTTTACCCTTAGCCCAACCAATCACATCATCACCGTTATTTAATTCAAGATTATCATCAGTTGAAGCATTTAAGTCTGAACCGTTTTCTCCTACAGTAACAAACCAAGTTCTTTTCTTTTTATCACCGTTATTATATACATATTCTTCTAAAATTGTACCTTTATTATTTTGCCAAGTAGCAGTTAACTTAATTTCAAAAGACCGTAAAATATAACCTTTACTATCTTTAACTACACCTTTACCGATAAAATTGCCGTTTAGGTGTTTTTTAAGATCAAATTTTGGATTTTTATCTTTAAAATCATCAATTGAAGCATGAAAACAACCAGCTAAAATTAATAACGAGAATAAAATTAATAGTTTCTTCATTATTATTGATTCCAAATTTATTTCCGTAGATTAAATGTATAAGTATTTTTATTATAAATTTATAATAAATTAGAAAAAAGTTTAAATTTCAACATTAATATGATCTATTACGACTCTGATTAAAGGATCTTTGATTAAAATTTTGAGCATTCATACTTCGTCTAGGTCTTTGATTATTATCCATACCACCCATCATCCCTTGTTGTATTGGTTGTTGCATGGGCATATTTCTCATATTCATTGATTGTCCCATTGGACGTCCCATAGACTGCGTATTTGGGAGTCCTCTTCTATTATTAAACGATTGTGGTTGTGGATAATTGTCCATACCACCCATCATCCCTTGTTGCATTGGTTGTTGCATCATTGGTTGTTGCATGGGCATATTTCTCATATTCATTGGTTGCCCCATAGATTGAGTATTTAGGCGTCTTCTTCTATTATTAAACGATTGTGATTGCGGATAATTGTCCATACCACCCATCATCCCTTGTTGTATTGGTTGTTGCATGGGCATATTTCTCATATTCATTGATTGTCCCATTGGACGTCCCATAGACTGCGTATTTGGGAGTCCTCTTCTATTATTAAACGATTGTGGTTGTGGATAATTGTCTATACCACCCATCATCCCTTGTTGCATTGGTTGTTGCATGGGCATATTTCTCATATTCATTGGTTGCCCCATAGATTGAGTATTCATGACTCTTCTGTTATTAAACATAAATTGTGATTGCATTCCCGTATTTCTTGGAACATCCATATTAAAATTACTAGGTTGAGTATTCATAGGTAGATTATGCCGGTTATTAAAACTGCTATTTTGAAACCCTCTATCATATGAATTAAAATTTCTTCTAAAATTTTGCATTATATTTACACACGCCTATCTAATTGAAAATTACTAGTATATATGTAAATATTTAAGCTTATAAGAGATATTATGTCAAGCTTTTATTCACAATATATTGCATTAAGTACTCCGCAATTACAAAATCTATCGGTTCATCTATCTCTAGAGAGCTATATTCCGGCATTTCATACATAATTATTTTACCACTTAAGCGATTTTTATTTATCAAAATATTTTTTACTTTATTAATATAAAAAGCTCCGTTTTCTAAGAAAAATCCCTCAGTATCTTGTCTCCTCGGACGATTCTTGTAATCATAATTAATAGGAAAAGCTTCCTTATTCCAAAAAAATCGTTTATTATTAACCACACTTAAAAGAGAATCAGCCTTAGTAGTTTGTAGCTTTACAATAGCTTGATCAAAATCCTTAGCTGTGGTAAAGGGCGATGTTGCCTGTACTAATAAAAAATTATCATCTCCGTTACAATTTTCTTTCTCTAAAAATTCAAGCATTACATCCTCTGTACCGGAAGTATCCTGAGCATTCTTGGGATCTCTATTATATATTGTTACCTTAGCAAAATTAAAACTTAGTACTACATTCTTTATTGCTTCACAATCTGTTGCCACATAAACTTCATCTATTAATTTACTCTGATTAAGTGCATCTAATACCCAGAAAATTAAAGGTTTAGCGCATAATTCTTTAATATTTTTTAAAGGTATACCCTTAGAACCTCCTCTTGCCGGAATAAAAGCTATATTTTTAGTAAACATTTATCTAACTTGATATTTTAATTTATCTCTTTGAATTTTTTCTATATCTAAAATTTCTTCTGATTTATAAGTTAAAGCCTTATAAGTATTATTAAGGTCACGACATAACTTCTGTAAGCCACCAAATTCTAGTGAGGCTGCATGATCGGTTCCTTTCCAAGTTCTATCCTTAGTAAAGTGCCTCTCAATAATACTAGCTCCTAAGGTATATGCGGCAATATCTACGGCAACTCCTAAATGATGTCCTGAAAAAGCAATGTACCTAACTCTATTGCCATATTCTTTATATAAATTATTAATTTCTAATAGACATATATCTTCAAAAGGTACCGGATAACCCGAAGTACAAGCATAAATTACCAGCCTATCTTTAGCTTGCTCTTTCTCCTCAAAAAACTCTATTACCTTTTTTGCTTCTCCTTTGGTTGTCATCCCAAAAGAAATATGAACCTCCCCAGAATATTTATCTCTTAATAATTCAAGCATTTTAAAATGATTATTACAAGCAGAAGGAACCTTAATAAATTGAGAATTTAGTTCTATAATTTCCTTAGCAGAGGGTACATCCCATACAGAGGTTGAATATTCTATGCCTATTGCTTCACAATATAATTTTAATTCTTTATGTTCTGCACTTGTAAATTCTAAAGCATCTCTATGTGCTCCGTAGGTTGTGCCATATGAGTTGTCAGGATTAGGATGAGGTGCATTATATTGCTCAGGAGTTAGTAATTCTTTATTATTCCTTTTTTGAAACTTAACACAATAAGCTCCTGCATCCTTTGCTAGTTTGATTAATTCCTTAGCAATAGTTAGATCTCCTTTATGATTACACCCTATTTCTGCTATGATTTTAGGTTCTTTGTAATTAAAGTTAAACATAATTTTTTTCCATAGTTAAGATTTAATTTGATTATAAGATTTTTCTCATAACTTTTAAATAATAAGTTATAAATAAATTATTACTTAAAAAAATATCCGCAGGATTTTCAGATATATAGGTATTCTTTTCTTTGAAATCAGGTATCAATTTTTTTACAAACAAGCAAGTAGCCGTAGGATAAATAGAAAAAATACTAATTCTATCTTCTAACATAAGTATAGAAGTACAACTCTTTATCCCAAAGAGATATTTAGCAGTAAATAACGACGTAGAATATACCGAAAATAATAAAGAACCCTTAAAATTATCCAGTACTATTTCTATAGGATAATTATCTATCTCAGAGAGATAGTTTATAGGTTCACTGTTTTGTAGTGTTAGTTTATTTTTAACTTTGGGATGTTCTTTAAAAACAATCTGATAGTTTTTAGAAGTAAAATATCTAAGAATTTCTTTATACTTAGTATCTCTATTAATCTTTTTCTTAATATTATTTTGGTAATAATATTGAGGTAAGAATAATAAGGTATTTTTTATATTATTAGTTTGAGGAATTAGCTTAAGATGAATTATTTGTTTAAATTTTAAGAATTGATTCTTTAATTGCAACTCATCTATTCTGAAAAAATTTATATTCTTAAGGTAATACTGCATAATTTTTAGAAGATTATGATGATATAATACATAATAATTTTTTGTTTTTTGCATAATTTTTCTTAAACCTCTATCAAAAATAGGTTTAATATAAGATAATAATCCTTCTTCATATAAAATTATCTCTATTTTGGGAAAAATATTCCTAAAGATTCGTATCCAACTTTTAGTGCTAGAATTAATAGGAATCAAAATTTGTCTAAAGTTAAGATTCCTTTTTTGAAATTCTTGCTGTAATTTAATTACAGAAACCATTTTAAAACAATTTAGATAATCTTTATAATTAAGGTAAGCTTTATAATCACAAAGCTTACCTATTTCTTGATAATGTTTTAGCAATACTTCTTCTTTAATATTTTTAAAATAAGCAAAAAAGAAATTCTCATATTGAATCTTATCACTTTCTAATAAACAAGATGCTATAATTGAGGTAAAAGGACCATTAGAAATAACTAGTCTTTGCAAAAAATACCTAAATTTTAATTTATATGATTTTTATCTTAAAACAAGTATAGCATAAGTTAAGTTTTAAACTTAAAATTATCATTAATAAACTAATTATTTAAATTAGAAGCTATTAATACAGGTATTTTTACTCCGTGTCTTACTTTATCTATGGTACTTCCGAAGATTAAATCAGATAATCCCTTATGTCCGTGGCTTCCTATTACTAATAATTCTATATTTTCTTGATTAACAATATTAATAATAGCCTTTGCCACATTACCGTATCCCATATGATAACGCACTTTATACCCTTGACTTGTTAAATATTCAACATATTTATAAATATTTTCTTTATCACTTAAGTATTCCCTATCTCTTACTGCTGTCCCATGGTAGTTCGTAGCAGCTGATTCTACCACATGAATTAATACATATTCAGCATTATTTCTACCCTGAGCAAGTGCATATTGTAAAACATTATTATCTTTATTACTAAATTCTACAGGTATAGCTATTTTTTTAAAAGTACCATTACTCTGGATAATTTCTCGTGTTGTTAAAGAAATTAGCTCTTTTGCCCCATAATACCCCACAACACTCTTGGCAAAGATTTTCTTATCTCTTAGGGGACTCTGAACATCAACTCTATAATTACTTTCTATAGTTTTTGCTAAAGGGGTAAAAGTTATATAAATTAATAAACAAACTAAACCAATTATCATAGGTAAAATTATCATGTATATTAAACTACTCTCATTACCTTGCGTCCAAGTACTAATTTCTTCAAAAACTAACTTTAGATTTAAAGCTACAATAATAAATGCACATAACCAGGCTAAGATTTTTATTTTATTAGAGATTAAAAATTCTTTCATATCCTCTTTATGGCTACAAAAACGGATTAAGGGAATTACTGCAAATCCTAATTGCAGACTTAAAACCACCTGACTTAACACTAGTAATTTTCCTAAGGATTTATCCCCGAAATAAATAATGGCTATAATAGCTGGAATAATAGCTAATCCTCTGGTAATAATCCTCCTTATCCACAATCTAATTTTAAGATGTAAATATCCCTCCATTACAATTTGCCCTGCTAGAGTCCCTGTAATTGTAGAACTTTGCCCAGCAGCAATTAAAGCAATAGCAAATAAAGCAGGAGATAGAGAACCAAAAATAGAATTTAGTAATTGATGTGCTTCATCAATTTCGGCAACTAAAAAATAACCGTTTTTAAAAAATGCTGTGGCGGCTAAAATTAAAATCGCCGCATTAACAAAAAAAGCTAGATTTAAAGCAATCGCCGTATCAAAAAAATTATATTTTAAAGCTTTCTTTATACCTTCATGATTCCTTGTAAAATTTCTAGTTTGTACTAAAGAAGAATGTAAATAAAGATTATGAGGCATAACAGTAGCTCCGATTATACCTATTGCTATATAAAGAGCTTCTCCGCTTAGAAAAGTCGGTTGTAAACCCTTCACTACGGCTATAATTTCAGGTTTTACAATAAACATATTAATTAGAAAAGCTATACCGATAATAAAAACTATGGAAATAATAAAGACTTCCATTTTTTTAATACCTTTATTCATTAAAAAGAATACTAAAAATGTAGTAATAACGCTTACAAATACCCCATATAGCATAGGTAAATCAAATAATAATTTTAAACCAATTGCCATACCGATAACCTCTGCTAAATCACAGGCAATAATAGCAATTTCTGCTAAAAGATATAGGATAAAATTAGGAAATTTTTTATATGAAGCACGCGAGGCTTGGGCTAAATCCACTCCTCGAACTATACCTAATCTTGCCCCTAAGCTTTGTAACAATAATGCCATAAGATTAGACATCAAGAGTACCCATAGAAGCGTATATCCGAACTGACTTCCTCCTGCAATATCAGTAGCCCAATTCCCTGGATCCATATAGCCTACACTTATTAAATAAGCAGGACCAACAAATGCTCCGAAACTTCGCAAAGGGCTTCTATTTTTGGGTACCTCTACTGATGCATAAACTTCTTCTAAAGACTTGTGCGAACGTATTCCTTCTTTCTCAGACATATCAAATATACTCCTTCTATAAATAAAAAATTATGATTAAAGTTATTTCTTCTGCAGAAGAGTGAATTAAACCTAATTTAATGGTAAATTATAAAAAAAGAGATCGGAAGAGCGTCGTGTAGGGA
>NZ_DBKDTU010000017.1:0-4181 GCF_055505085.1 Candidatus Hepatincolaceae symbiont of Strigamia maritima | reverse complement strand
CGCTCTTCCGATCTATGTCAATATTTATTTACATTAATGTATAAAAAGGTTACAAATGGAAAAAGAATTTGATTTACAGATAAAAAACCAATTACAAAAAATATTAAAAGAAAAATTTAATAATTCCCAAAGTAGTTTAGCAGAAGCTATTAATACTAGTCAAGCTAATATTAGTAGATGGATAACAGGAAAATTTATTCCTAATTTATATACTATAAAGAAGATTTGTGATGTTATTAATATTCCTATTGAAGCTTTCTTTTTATTACCGAGTTCTCAAAATAATAATGATATGGATGAATGTATTAAGATTCCTTATTATGAAAAGAATATAAGAAACGGTAATAATATAGTATTGTATGAGAAATATTATGATTTTCTAAAACTAAATGCTAAATTTTTCAAAAAAGAATCTAATATTGATATAAAAAATATATTTGCTATCAAGGCTTATGGTCATTCAATGGAACCTATTATTTATGATAAGGATACGATATTGTTTATTAAAAACTATAACCATAAACAAATATCAGAGGCACTTTATGTGATTCAATATAATGAAACTATACTAATAAAATTGTTACAGTATAAAGCTCATAATATAGTAAAAGTTATTTCTACTAATACTAAATATGATTCCTTTGAGATTGATATAGAAAAAGATGTAAAATTCAAGCTTATCGGTAAAGTTTTATTTAGTATTAAAAGATTATACTAAATATACTAAAATTAAATAGTTTTTATACTAAGTTTTTCTAATAGAGTTCTGTCTTTATCTGGTGTAGGATTTTTAGCAGTTAGAAGAGTTTCTCCGTAAAAAATAGAATTTGCACCAGACATAAAACATAATGCTTGAGTTTCTTCCGACATATCATCACGTCCTGCTGATAATCTAACAAAAGATTGTGGCATTAAGATTCTAGCAAGGGCAATTACCCTGATAAAATCAAAGTTATCAATTTTTTGGTTATCCTCAAAAGGAGTTCCTTTAATAGCAATTAAGGCATTAATAGGGACACTCTGGGGATGCGGGGAAAAATTGGCAAGTTTTACCAACATACTCACCCTATCTTCTTTAGTTTCTCCAAGTCCTACAATTCCTCCGCAACAGACCTTTATACCAGCATTTTGTACATGAGCTATAGTGGTAAGTCTATCTGTAAAAGTATGAGTGGTTACTATTTCTTCGTGAAATTCTTCTGAAGTATTAATATTATGGTTATAAAAATCTAATCCAGCTGCTTTTAAGGTGATAGCTTGTTCTTGGTTTAATAACCCTAGAGTTACACAAGTTTCCATACCAAGTGCTTTTACTTCTTTAATCATAGGAATAATTTTATCCAGTTGCCGGTTAGTTGGTCCTCTAAGTGCTGCTCCCATACAAAAACGGCTTGCACCTGCAGCTTTAGCTTGCTTAGCTTTAGTAAGTACCAATTCTAAATTAATTAAAGATTCTTTTTCTATATTGGTTTTATTTCTGGCTGATTGGGAACAATATTTACAATTCTCAGGACATCCTCCGGTTTTGATAGATAAAAGGGTACTAACTTGTACTTCATTAGGCAGAAAAAATTCTCGGTGAATCTGTTGAGCTTGATATACTAAATCTAAAAAAGGTAATTTATATAGATTAAGAACTTCTTGTTTAGTCCAATTATATCTTAATGAGTGAGACATATTCTTAGTATCCTTTATACTTTTATGTGTAGCACTAGTTACTACAACGCTTAATGAATCAGACATTTCTTCTTAACCTCCTAATAGTAATTTTATATTATCGATATTAAGTATACGGATACCGTAACTTAAGTTTAATTATAGCATTTGAATACTAACTATAGTATTATATGAATAATAATAGATATTTGTGAAGATAAAACTTTTGAAGACAATTTACTATGAAAAAAACTACTATTTTTATTACCGGAACAGGTACTGATGTCGGGAAAACGCTAATAAGTGCTTGGTTAACTTCTCACTTAACTGCAAGTTATTTTAAACCTATTCAAACAGGATTTAAGAGTACGGAGGGGGATTATCAGCGTGTGTATGAGCTAACCTCTAAAGAGGTTTTCCCACCTATTTATTCTTTTGATAAGGGAATATCTCCTCATTTTGCGGCAATTGATAACAAGCAAGAAATTATTTTAGAGAATATAGTACTGCCGAAGATAAGTTCTAAAAATTTTATAATAGAAGGAGCCGGCGGAATTTTAGTACCACTCAATAACAAGCAAACTATGTTAGATTTAATAAAATATTTTAAGGTAGCAGTAATTTTAGTTGCAAATACTTTGCTTGGTACTATTAATCATACTCTGCTTAGTATTGAAGTATTAAAGGCTAATCAGATACCAATATTAGGGGTTATTTTAAATGGAGAACTTCATAATTATAAGTTAGTTGAAACTATTCAGAATTTTTCTAAAATAGAAAATGTGTATAATTTTCCGTATTTAACTAAACTTAATAAAGAAGCTTTGGCTGCTATTGCAATACCTAAGTTTTTGGCACAAACCTAAGTGCAGAGTTCGGTGTAGAATTTAAGGTAGTATCTTTGATGATTATTTTATTTATCCCAAGTGAAGAAAGATAGTAAATGCAAGCTTGGTTTACCAAAGATAAAGAATTAATTTGGCATCCTTTTACTCAAGGGGCAACCCAAGAGAATATACCTATTATTAAAGGAAAAGGTGCCTATTTATATGATACTGAGGGTCATAAATATTTAGATTTAATTTCCTCATGGTGGGTTAATTTACACGGACATGCTAATGCTTACATTAGTAAAGAAATTTACAAACAGGCAAAAATTTTAGAGCATGTAATTTTTGCAGGATTTACCCATAAACCGGCAGTGGATTTAGCAGAAAAAATGCTTAATTACCTACCGTTTTTAGCTAAGGTTTTTTTTTCTGATAATGGCTCTACCGCAGTGGAAATTGCCCTAAAAATGTCTTATCAATATTTTAAACATCAAGGGGAAGAGCGAGACATCTTTGTAGCTTTTGAAGGCGGATATCACGGAGATACTTTTGGGGCAATGGCTGTGGGGAAGTCTTCAGGATTCTATAATCCGTTTGCAAAACTACTATTCAAAGTAGATTTTATACCTTATCCTGAAACTTTTTTAGAAGATAATTGGCAAAAAGATAAAGAAGATAAATCTCTAGAATATATTAAACAATATTTAGAGGAAAATCATACTAAAATAGTGGCTTTTATTGTAGAACCACTAGTTCAAGGTGCAAACGGCATGAAGATGTGTTCTGAGAACTTTTTACAAAAAGTAGTAAAATTATTTCAAGCTAAAGGGATTATTGTAATTTTTGATGAAGTTATGACCGGATTTTATAGATTAGGTGAGAAATTTGCCTGTACAAAAATTGATGTTTTGCCAGATATTGTTTGTGTGTCTAAATGTTTAACCGGAGGCTTTTTACCTCTTGCTTTAACTATTACTAAGGAGTATATTTATAAAGCCTTTTTAGATAATGATATCAAGAAAGCTTTTCTACACGGACACTCCTATACTGCTAATCCTTTAGCTTGTGCTGCGGCACTTGCTTCTATAAATTTATTAGAGCAAAAAAAATCTCAAGATAGAATTAAAGATTTAAGTTTAGTGCAAAGTAGTACTCTTATTAATTTAAAACCTTTAAAAATGTTAGGAAAATTCAGATATAACGGACTTATTGCCGCTTTTTCTTTAAATATAGAAAATAAATATGGGAGTAAATCCGCAGAAGAATTAAAAATAGCCTTCCTAAAAGCCGGATTATTACTAAGACCCTTAGGAAACAGCTTTTATTTAATGCCGAATTTAGCGGTTACAAAAACTACCTTGCGTAATACTTATAAAATAATCTATAAAATTTTAGAGAATTTTTTTAAATAAACTTGCACAAGTAGTCAAGATAATATATAATAGGTTTTTTATAAAAGGATATGAATTCTTTTATAAAGGAAGAGATGAAAGAATATAGATAAAAAGATAAAGCCTTATATAAAGGAAAAGATGAAAAAATATATCATTTTATTGAGCAGTATTATAATATTTAGCGGTTATGTATTTAGCAATTATGCTAAGGCTAATTTGTCCCCTACTAAGAGTAAGTCTAATTCTACGCCTATACAAAGAATAGAAAAAAAAGTATTAAATATTGATAATAGATTAAAAA
>NZ_DBKDTU010000016.1:0-4254 GCF_055505085.1 Candidatus Hepatincolaceae symbiont of Strigamia maritima | reverse complement strand
AAATATAAAAATATTATGTATAATACCTTTATAGAAGGATGCTTATAATTTAAGTTTAATAACTAAACTAAATTAGAATCCAGAGGGCATTAATCACTCTAGGATTAATGTTAAGTTAATAACAAGTAACCCATATACAATTAGGTATTAGCCGTTAGTTTTAACTCTATCTCCAAAGTAGTAGTAAACACTAAACAAATAATCATATTCCGATAATTTAGTTACTAAACATATGTTTTTTAGCATAGCCTTTATATACTTTAGTAGAGATAAAAAATTTACATAACAAACCTTTATAAGCAAAATCATTAATCATATTCAAACTAGATATCTTAGGAGAAAAATTATGTTTAAACACATATTTATAAAACAAAATACTTTAAATACTTTGCTGTTAGTCTGCAGTTTAGTATTTATCAGTTATGGAAAGAGTTTTGCCCACGGGCATTCTGTTTATACATCTTCGGATGCTTTTTTAAATGATAATCAGAGTACTTGGATGAAAGAACTAAAAGATAATGCAAGATTTTCTGAATTATCATTACCAGGTACTCACGATACTATGACGTATGGGGAATATGGTCTTATGCAATTATCTGTTCAAACCCAAAGTATGAATTTAAAAAAACAGCTTAAAAACGGTATTAGAGTTTTAGATATTAGAATTAGACATACTGGTAATGCTTTTGCTATTCATCATGGGAGGATATTTTTAAAGACAATGTTCGGGGATGTATTACTAGAGGTTACTGATTTTCTAAGCAAATATCCTAGTGAGACTATTTTTATAAGGTTAAAAGAAGATCATGATGCAGATAATAACAATACTAGAAGTATGAAGGAAACTCTGGAATATTATTTAAATAATCACAAAACACATTATTTACAAACTACTGACCCGCACATAACAGTTAAAGAAATGCGTGGTAAATTTATAATTCTCTCAGATTGTATGGATTTTCATAGTTTTGGTATCAAATATTCTGATTTTGACATTCAAGATAGTTATGAATTAAGTGAGTATTGGGATCTATATGCTAAATGGGAAAAGGTATTCGCTCAGTATAAGAAAGCTACTAAGGGGAGTAAAGATACAGTATATGTTAATTATTTAAGCGGATCTGGAGATTCAAGTTTGAATGGGCTTTTAGTATTTCCATATTTTGTAGCTAGCGGGCATTGGTCAATGGATACCTATGGTAATAGACAACCTACAGGGAAGACTGATTGGTTTGGGATTGGTAATACATATAAGGATTTTCCAAGAGTAAATTGTTTTATACTTATTTGTACCATAGCATTTGAGGGAACAAATGTATTACTAGCAGATTATATGACATATGATGACGATATTGATACTTTCGCAAGAAGAGGTGCTGGGATTATTATGGCTGATTTCCCAGGTGTCAAGTTAATAGATGGTGTAATTTACGATAATAAAAAAGTGGGTAATGTTAATTTTAGGAAATTTTAATACATTAGGAAAGTTATTAGCTGTAACAATTTTGCTAATAACTCCTTATCTTTATAACAGAGAGCAATTATAGAATAGAGAAAAATGAAAAATCAAAACTTAAAAAAAATCATTAATCTTGTATGGGTCATTTTAACATCTCTTATTATTACTATCTTAATGTTTATTAAAAATAATATCTTACCGGTAAGTTCTAACAAAATAGAACAAAATATTTTAGTTAAAATTAGTAATGTTTACGATTTTGTTAATTATTTTGTCCAAGAATTACGAAAAGAATTTCCCCCACTGGATATTAAAATAATCTTGGTACAAAAAAGCTATACGCTAATTTTAATCACTAAACAATCATTACACAATCAAATCGTAATCAGTAATGAGGCACAACCAATTTTTAAATATAATTTTATTCTTAATAAGAGCATAACTTTAGCTGAAAACTACATTAATTTTAAATACTTTTTAGAAAAAAAAGGTATAATATAGATAGTACTTAAGAATACTAAAGGTATATAAGTAGCAATTATGTGTAATAAATCAAGAGGTTTTAATGCAAAACAATCACCATAACTCGCAATTATTTAATAAAGAGATTTATTTAAATGCTAAGTCATGGCCTTTTGTTGAAGCTAAAAAGATTTTAGAGAGAATAAAAAACACTCCTCCTGAGAAAGGGTATGTATTATTTGAAACAGGCTACGGACCCTCAGGATTACCTCATATCGGTACTTTTGGAGAAGTAGCAAGGACTTCCATGGTACGTTTTGCTTTTGAGCAATTAAGTGGTATTAAAACTCGCTTAATTGTTTTTTCTGATGATTTAGACGGCTTAAGAAAAGTTCCAAGTAATGTACCTAATCAGGAAATGTTAACACAACATTTAGGAAAGCCTCTTACCCAAGTACCGGATCCTTTTGAGAAATATAGTAGTTTTGGGGAACATAATAATGCTAAGCTTAGGGAGTTTCTAGATAGTTATAATTTTGAATATGAATTTTTCAGTGCTACTGAATGTTATACCTCTGGGATGTTTGATAAAGCTCTACTGAGAGTATTAGAAAAATATGAGGCAGTAAAAAATGTAGTCTTACCAACTTTGGGGAGTGAGAGGCAAAGTAATTATAGTCCCTTTTTACCAATAGATCCGCTAACTAATGAAGTATTACAAGTAGAAGTTACAGCACTTAATTATCAAAAAGGAACTATTACCTATAAGCATAACACAGAATTGATTGAAACCTCAGTAATAGGAGGAAAATGTAAATTACAATGGAAGGCAGACTGGGCAATGCGTTGGTATGCTTTAAATGTAGATTATGAGATGTCAGGGAAAGATCTTATAGAATCAGTAAAGCTTTCTACAAAAATTTGTAAGCTTTTAGGAGAAGAACCGCCACTAAATTTTACCTATGAATTATTTTTAGATAAAGACGGACAAAAAATTTCTAAATCTAAAGGTAATGGGGTATCTGTTGAGGAATGGTTCAAATATGCTAATAATGAGAGCTTATCTATATTTATGTATCAAAAACCCCAAACTGCTAAAAGATTGTATTTTGAGATTATTCCTAAATCTGTAGATGAATGGTTGTTAGGATTAACTAAATATAAAAATTTAACTGAGACTCAAAAAGTAGAAGAACCTTTATTTTTCATTCATAAAAATAATCCTCCTCTAATTGATTCTATAATAGAGTTTAGTTTAATTCTCAACTTAATAACTACTACCCATGCAACAGATAAACAGTATTTATGGTCATTTATTGAGAAATACAAAACCTTTGATAGTGATGCTAAGAGGATTATAGAGAAACTATTAGGATATGCCATAGCTTATTACCAAGACTTTGTAGAACCTAGTCTTATTTATAAAGTTCCTAATGATGCTGAAAAAGCAGCACTACAATTACTTGTGATAGAGCTTACAAACTTAAAAGAAGATGTCAGTGTGGCAGAAATTCAAAATAAAGTATATCAAGTAGGAAAAAATAGTGGTCTTGATTTAAAGAATTGGTTTAAATCTTTATATGAAATTTTATTAGGGCAGGCAACCGGTCCTAGAATAGGAACATTTTTTGCACTTTATGGTTTAAAAAACTCTATTGCCTTAATAAATAAAGTACTATCTACTTAAAAAGTTAATATTGAAGTAAAGGAACAACTACTAATGGTTAAAAAATCTAATTGGAGTGAGGAACTCGTAAAACAATTATTACAAATACATAGTGAAGGAAAATATTCTACTAAACAAATCGGAGAAATTCTGGGGTTTACTAAAAATGCTATAGTTGGAAAGATTCACAGATTAGGAGTAGGGAAACATAATAATACAAACTTATCAGATAGTCAAGTACAGCTTAATGTTAAAAATTCCTCTAAAAATAAATCTATCAAAAAACCTAATAATAAAAAATCCTCTGTACAAACCGTACCAAAGGTACTTCTAAAATTGAAAAAACCAGGAGAATATTTATTAGAGGAAATAGAATATGATATGTGTGTTTGGCCGTATGGGGATGAACACTTCACTTTTTGCGGAGAAAGAGTTTTACATGGTAAAGCCTACTGTAAAGATCACATGAAAATGGCTTATTTAAAAATAGCTAGGGTAGATAAAAGAAAACAAGCTAATCTTTATACCGAAGATGATTTAGACGAAGAAAGTATCTAAGTTGAGGATTAAATACTTAAAAAGGTATTTTATTACTTAGAAATTAACGTAACCATAATTTTTAGTTGAGGGTTTTGGGTTAATTAAAGTTATGTCATTACAAGATAAA
>NZ_DBKDTU010000015.1:0-4309 GCF_055505085.1 Candidatus Hepatincolaceae symbiont of Strigamia maritima | reverse complement strand
GTAGAGGAAAACGGATATTATACAAACGATACTGATGCCACAGAGTGGGCAATCAAGCTAATATTAAAATTCAAAATCTCTGCCATTTAAAGTTTCCCACTCTGCCATTTAATTTTTCTCGCTACAATTCTTATAAAACATATTTTGCTTTTAAGCTTAAGGTATAATTATGAGTATTATTACCGTATAGATAATTTAAAGCCAGTTCACTTTGAAAATAGATCCCAATGCGGTAAGCCAAAGCTCCTTCAAAGAGAAAACTATAGTTTTTATAAATCGGTGCCTCAAAATTAAGAGGATTACTACTGGAGGTTAATTGTGCATTGGTAAGAGGAGCTTTGTTAAAGATTTTATTAACTAATAGATTAACTCTAGGTTTTAAAGATTGGCTTTTATCAACAATTAAAATTTCTTGAGAGAATTTAACTCCGATACCTGTAGTATAAACTTTATTATGAAAGCCTTTTACTTTGAAATTGAGGTTACTTCCTTCTTCAGTATAATCCTTAAGATTTACAAAATTAATAGCAGAAGTAAAGTAAGGATTAATTTCTATAAGCGGGGTCAAATCTTTTGCAATAATTAATAAAGCATTGCCTAATTCAAAGGAGGCTGTAGAAATGCTTGAGCTAAGATTATTTTGAGAACTCTCATTAATACTCTGCATATTTCTGTTTAGTATTGCATTATAAAAGCTATGAGCACCCAAGAGCGTTAGGTAAAAATATTTAGGATTAAATTTGGTGTAAATTCCAAAATGTTTTGAGGTTTGATTAGCAGTATAGAGAGTATTATTATTAGCTTTAATCTTAGAAGTTGAGTGGGCAATAGAGCCACCTAATAGGAAAGAATCAGTAATAATAATATCACTACCCACAACATAAGTAGTAGTATTAGTTTTATTACCCGTACTAAAATTAGTATCTTGTAATAAGGCATGATTATAAAAAGACTCTACCCAGACAATTAAATTGTTAACTCCTATATTATCTCCTAAACTCAATAGGGTGTATCCTATATCTTCCTTAATACGATTTTCTCCAGAAAAAGCAAATAAAGTATTCCTATTTATAATGCTTCTAACAAAATTATCTTGCAGATTCAAGTTAACTTGTTGCAATACTTCATTATTCAGTGGCTGAATCTCTAAAATAGCATTAGCAAGATTATTATCAGTTAAGTCATTTAATTTATAAAAAATATCTGTTAATTCCATAAAATTCTTTGAGTAAAGAATACTATTAAGTTCATTTGCTAACATAGATAAATTAGGATTATTAGTAGCAATACCATGAATTCTAGTACGATAGTTATTCAAAGTAAAATTCATTTCTAATTCTTTGTTGTTATTAACTACTATACTAGATAATAAACGCGGATCTAATACTCTAAAGGAATTATTTTCAAAATCTTTTACGGTATTACTACTAATTATATAAGTATTACTACTAACTAGACTTTTTAAGTCTGCAATATTAGTTAAATAAGTCGTATGAGGATTTATGGTAATCTTAGTATTATTAATAGTTAGAGTAGTATAAGGTTCAGTAATAATTTTTCCTCCTTTATTATCTACCAAATTATAAGTAATATGGAAGTCACCTTTATTTTGAATATAACTTTTAAATTCCGTATTAAAATTATCTACCCAAAGAGTTCCATCATTAGTAGTTATAGAATATTTAAAATTATAAGTGGCTGCTTTCTCGGTAGTAAATTTTATAGAACCTTTTTCTGCTATTTCAACATTCTGAAAATTCTCTAAAAAACTATCTTTATTAGTATTACTACTTGTTCCGGAAATAATAATATCGGCAAAAATCTTTAGGGTATTATTCCCTCCATCACCGTTAATATAATAATTTAATTTAAAAACAGGCTCATTGGTATGATCTGCTTCCTTTGGGACATTATATAATTCTACAATATCATCTCCTTCGTTAGTATTAACATTGCCTGGTCCTCCGCTATTGGTTATATTAATTTCTGCAGTATTATATATTTTAATAATATCATTGCCTTTTGTAGCATTAAAGAACCCCTCAATTTTACCTTTAATAGTTGCATCAAGAGTTGCATTTTTGTCCTTTGATGGTAGAATTTCACAAGCAATGCCACATTTTAAAGTAGCATTTTCTCCTACAAATAAGTAATTTTTCGTAGCAAACCATCCCAATCCGTGTTGGGCATCAAGTTTACCGCTACTTATTGATAAACTTAATTCTTCCATACTAAAACCGGAAGTATCGGTACAACCACCCTTATCAGGAGTCTGATTAAGATCACAGGTAAAAAGTTGTAAAATAATATTTGCGGCTTGCCTACTAACTACAAAAAGTTTATTAGGGAGTTTTGCTACGTCATTTGGGTCTATATGCGGAGGAAGAGTCTTATGGGACTTATACTCTAAGGTACCGCTATAACTATTTAAGTAAATTTCAGATTTTTTTGTAGGATCTATAATAATAATATTAAAATCAACATTACCACCCTTGCCTTTACTACTACCGTTATTAATTGTTAAATTATCACCTTTAAGGACTAAGTAACCAGTTTCAGTATCTTTTTTATCTTTATCATTTTCGGGAGGAGGAAAGAAAGAAAGTTTGCCTACCTCAAAGATTCCGCTATTAGAAATATTTACTTCTAACTCACCGTTTGCTTCAAAATTTTTAGTAGCAAAAATTCCTCCTTTAACATCTATCTTAGTTTGGCTATCATCAGTGGTAACTTTTTTGGTTTTTAAAGTATCTCTGGTGTTTTCAATGTTAATGTGTACTCCTTTGTTATCAGTTCCCTTTTCTAGCTTTAGAATCTTGTTAATACATGTTTCATTAAAATTTTTCTTAATCTTTATTTCTCCACCCTTAACCCTAATATGAGTTCCATCTACCACAACATTATCATGCTCATCGGATATTTGTTCACAAGTTAATTCATCGGCTGCATATGATAAACTTACTAAAGAGCTAAATAAAATAATAAATAAACTATAAGAGAAGTATCTATTTGTATTTAGTAGAGTTCTCTTTAGTAGCAGAAAGTTCTCTTTAGTAAAAAGAGTTTTGAGGAGTATTTTAGTTAGTAATTCGGTGAGCGTTTGGGAGTTCATAGTTATTTTCAACGTAATTTGATTAATCTGTATTTATATTTTTACAAAAACGTTAGGTTCCCTAGGTTTTCTTGCCTCTCTTCTCATTTTTTCTTTGATTAAATCAGGATTAAGATTATCTAATCTAAACATTAAGCAAGAACCCCGTATAGTTAGGGTTACGTTATCAAAATTTTTATTTAAAATACTCTCTAAATCTTCATATGAATAATTAAGATTATACCATATCTTAGCACTATTCTGATTTTTAATAATCTCAAGAGCCTTTTTAGTATGCAAAGGATGCTTTTCCCCTAAGATTGTACTCCCTATAATAATACCCTGAGAACTTAAGAGTGATTTAAGTTTAATAATTAAAGATTCTATCTCACTCAGGCTGGCTAATTCTTCTAGAAAAAAATACAGACTAATAGAATTAAATTTAGTTTCAGTTTCAAAAATATCATTAATGATATCTACTTCTACTAATTCAGGATAGCATAGAGTCCCTTCTAGTTTAGTTTGCATTGCAAGATAAGCGTTTCTATCTTTTTCTATTACTAAAATGATGGGGAATATATCTAAGAGTCGGTGGCATTTGTTAATAAAGATACCGTTATTCGTTTTAATTTCTAAGTGAAACTTGCCGATATGCTTATAATTTTCTTTTAAATAAGCTAAAGGACACTTAAAAATAAAGCGTAACCTTAAACTAAACATTAAATCCGAATAGGTATAGCTTAATTTTTTAAAAAATCCGACAAAAACACTATATAATGAATTTACAATAAATCTATAAGATCTAAGCCAAGTAAATAATTTTTTATAATTTAACATTAATATATAACAATACTCCTTTATTCTAATTATAAATAAGAAAAATAAAGGAATTGGGTAGGATTATACTTTAGATTTTTGATCTTCTATTGCTTCTTGCATTTTTGTAATCATATCTTCATTCTTAGGTTCTTTTGTAAACACAGCTAATGCATAAATAAAAGTTTGCAAAGGTATAGCAATCATTTTGGTAGGAGTAGGATCTCCCTTGCCTTCACCTTCAATAATTTGGTTCGTGCTTTGATTTCCTAAAATTATTTTTACAATCCCGTTATTAATGTTAATTGCATTAATAACATCATAAAATTCAACTTGTTTTTCCATATTTTAGTTCCTTATATTAAAGTTAACAGTGTAAGTACTTTTTATTAATTTTAACTT
>NZ_DBKDTU010000014.1:0-4323 GCF_055505085.1 Candidatus Hepatincolaceae symbiont of Strigamia maritima | reverse complement strand
TTAAAAATCCCTTTCAAAGTATTACAGCAATTTTAGAAAAATATCAACTTACAGATAATGTGGATGTAATCTTAATAGATTTTCATGCAGAAATAAGCAGTGAAAAAACAGCATTAGGATTATATGTAGAAGGAAAAGTATCTGCACTAATCGGTACGCATTCTCATATCCCCACGAATGATGCTAGGATTTTATCAAAAGGAACTGCTTATCAAACAGATGTGGGAATGTGCGGAGATTATTACTCTGTAGTTGGAATGGATAAAGATATTGTAGTGAATAGATTTTTAACCCAAGAAAAAACCCAAAGATTAGAACCTGCAAAAGGTAAAGCTAGTTTTTGTGCTCTATATTTGGAGATAGATGATGATAACGGCTTATGTAATTATTGTAGCCCTATAGTTTTAGGGGGAAGCTTACAAGAGTTTATTCCAAAAAAACTTAGTGCTAAAATAATATTTTAAGATGCAATACTTATTAATTATAATATATAATATAAAAAATTAGGATAAAAGCTTTATATGACTTACTCTAAGAGCTTACAAATAAAAATATTTGATAATGAGATACAATATGGTTTAGTATCAAAAATATTTCATTGGTTACGAGTACTGTTTTTAATTATGATTTATTTTGCTACTTTTTCAAATAACTATTTACCTATAAATTTATTTCAGTATCATAAAGTGATAGGAGTAGTATTTTTTATAATAATTTGCCTAAATATTTTATGGAAAATATTTAATGTTCACCCTAATGGTAGTGCTACTAGTGTTCTTGAGAAGAATATCAGAAATGTAATTCAAGGTTTATTATATTCATTAATGTTGTTAATTCCGATTTTGGGTGTAATAGGGCATTATAATTTTGGGAATGAACTTATGTCGCATTTATACGATAATATTTCTTTCCTAAGTTTTTTAGAGAATATTCTGTTTCTAGACCCTCAGGCTTTAAGAACTATTATGGGTACCATTCATAGATTGGTGGCACAGTATTTGCTACCGGCTTTAATTTTTTTACATATAATTGTTATAATATATAATCAATTCATTAGAAAAAATCATGAGGTTCAAAAAATGATGTAATTAATGTATATTATGAGGTAATAGGTAATAAAAAATAAGGAAAGATATGGCAGGACATTCCCAATTTAAGAATATAATGCATCGTAAAGGGTCTCAAGATAAAAAAAGAGCAAAAATCTTTACAAAAATTAATAGAGAAATTATGGTGTCAGTAAAACAAGGCAGTGCCGATTTTAACTCTAATCCAAGGTTAAGAGTGGCAATTGCTACAGCTAAAGAAGTGAATATGCCTAAAGACAATATTGAGAGAGCTATTAAAAAAGCCTCTAGGGAATTTGATGGTATTAATTATGAGGAAATGCACTATGAAGGCTATGGACCATACGGGGTAGCAATTATTATTGAGGCTTTAACTGATAATAGAAATCGTAGTGCTTCTGATATTAGAACCATTTTTACTAAACACGGTGGGAGCTTAGGAGAAACTGGGAGTGTAAACTTTATGTTTGAGCATTTAGGAGCAATTACTTTTAGTAAAAAAATTACGGATTTTGAAGAACTCTTTGAGTTAGCAACAGAAATTTCAGCTACTGATATTAGAGAAGAAGATTCTTTATATATTGTGAATACTCAAATTGCTAATTTGCATCACAGTACTGATTTTTTAATAAAAAATCTCAAAATAGAGCCCCTTAGTATTGCTATAGAGTGGATGCCTAAACATATAGTATCAATAGAGGAAGTTGATAAAGCTCAAGGGGTTTTAAGATGTATTGATGCTTTAGAAGACAATGATGATATTCAAAAAGTTTTTGCAAATTTTGAGATTAGTCAGCAAATTCTAGAAAAATGCAGTTAATTAATAATAGATTATTAACATGCGCATATTAGGCTTAGATCCCGGTTTAAGATTTACAGGGTGGGGGATTATAAATTACAAAAATAATACCTTAAGTTATGTTAATTCTGGTGTTATTAAGACTAAAGCTGGAGAAGGAGATTCTGTAAAACTTAAGTATATATATCATAATTTAAAGGAAATTATTGAAAAATATCAACCTCAGGAGTGTTCATTAGAAGAAGTTTTTATGAATAATAATCCAAGTTCCGCACTTAAATTAGGTCAGGCAAGAGGAGTAGCCTTAATGGTTCCTGCGGTATATAATTTAAAAGTATTTGAATATGCTCCTAATACTGTAAAAAAAACTATTAGCGGAGTTGGGCATGCTACAAAAGAGCAGGTACAATATATGGTAAAAATGTTATTACCTAAACTAATACTACCTGAGAGAATTGGTAAAAACTTTGATATAACTGATGCTCTGGCAGTGGCAATTTGTCGTTGTTACCATCAAAATCTTATTAAAGAGCAATTCATATGATAGGTCAATTAATAGGGAAAATATCTTTTATGGCAGAAGATAATATTATTCTAAATGCTAACGGAGTTGGTTATTTGGTTTACATTCCCTTAAATAAATTAGGAACAATTAGTATAGGGCAAGAATTAAGTTTATTTATTGAAACTCAAGTACGTGAAGATAGCATTACCTTGTTTGGATTTTTTTCTATGGAGGAAAAAGTAATATTTAATTTATTAAAAACCGTACAAGGAGTAGGAGCTAAAGTAGCTTTAGCTATTGTATCAAATTTAAAAGTAGCTGATATTGCACAAGCTATTTTATTAGGAGAAATTAGTGTTTTTAAAGCAATTACAGGGATAGGAGATAAAGTTGCAACTAGAATTATTGCAGAATTAAAAGATAAGATTAATAAGTTGGCTATAAAATTTCCTACAACTAACCCCAATATTGTTATAAGTGTTGAGGATACGGGCAATTTAAAAATGTTAGAAACACTGAGTGCTTTAGAGGGGTTAGGTTATTCCAAAATTGTAGCTAAAACTGCACTGGGCAATGTGTTGAGAGCATGTAATATTGATGAGGTTACCTTAGAAGAGCTTATCAAAAAATCTTTAGCTTATTTTATGAATAATAAGCTAAAATAGGAATTAGTAAATGGATGAAACAAGAATTATAAATCCGGATTTGCAAGAATATTTAGATATGGATATAAATGTGCGCCCTGCGTTATTGCATGATTTTATCGGACAGGGTAGAGTTAAAGACAATCTAAAAATTTTTATTGATGCTACTCTTGTAAGAAATGAATCTCTAGATCATGTACTAATTTCTGGTCCTCCTGGGTTGGGTAAAACTACTTTATCACAAATTATTGCCCATGAGTTAGGCTCGCAAATAAAAATTACTGCAGGTCCTGCTATTACTAAAAGTGGGGATTTAGCTGCTATCCTTACTAATTTAGAAGCTAGGGACATTTTATTTATTGATGAAATTCATAGATTAAATATTACAGTGGAAGAAATTTTATATTCTGCAATGGAAGATTTTAAATTAGATATTATTTTAGGAGAAGGTCCTGCTGCTAGAGCCCTAAGAATAGATTTACCTAAATTTACTTTGGTAGGAGCTACTACTCGTTTTGGTTTATTATCTAACCCTTTAAGAGATAGGTTCGGTATTAATTTACAAATGGATTTTTATACAATAGCAGAATTACAAACTATCATTTTTAGAACAGCTAAAATTCTTAATATTAAAATTTTACCGGATGGAGCTTTAGAGATTGCTAAACGTTCTAGGGGAACACCGAGAATTGCTAACAGACTCTTAAAAAGAGTGAGGGATTTTTTAACCTTATCACATAAAGAAATTGTAGATAAAGATATAGCTGATGAAACTCTGTATAGATTGGGTGTAGATAATAAAGGACTGGATACAATAGATTTAAAATATCTAAAAAGCATTGCAGATTTTTATGACGGTGGACCGGTTGGTATAGATACAATTAGTGCTATGCTTTCAGAAAGTAAAGATACTATAGAAGATGTTGTAGAGCCTTATTTATTACAACAGGGTTTTATTATTCGTACTCCTAAAGGTAGGATCTTAACCGAGAATTCTTTTTTACATTTGAATCTTAAACCAAGAAGATTGTTATAAATGCTTGTATTTTTAAAGGTCAATTCTTCAAAAATAGAAATCTTCTAGAATGAGTGTATCACAGGTAAATTCACATAAATTATCTCAATTACAAACTACACAATTAAAAGCTGAGAAAATACAAAGGGCTATTTATAAATCTTTTTCAAAAAAACTCTCCTTAAAAGAAGTGCTATTAACAGAAAATAGCTTAACAGCAAAGTTTTCAAAAAATTATTGTAATGAGAAGGTATATAATGGGAATAGTTATTAGGGTTACACAGTTAAATTAA
>NZ_DBKDTU010000013.1:0-4369 GCF_055505085.1 Candidatus Hepatincolaceae symbiont of Strigamia maritima | reverse complement strand
CTAAATCTATTTGTAAAGGATTAATACTTAATTCAGTAAAGTTAATCTCATTTCCCTGTTGCCAATTAGTAAAAACCGACATGCCGTTAAATCTATCAAAACTATAGATATCTACTTCATTACCATAATTATCTAAAATACCTTTAATTAAATATTGTACAAAAGTAGTTTTACCTGCTCCAGTTGGGGCTATAATTACTCCGTGCCCAACTGCGGCTTTTTCTTCAGAAACATGTAGAAAGAAGTTATATTCGTTATTTAAATGGGTATTAAGTTTAGTAAGAGGAAGATTTCCCCAATCACATTTTGTAAGTCCGGTTGGAGCATCAATAAAATCAAATAAGCCAGCAACAGTACTTGATAATACTTTTTTAGCATACACAAATAAATCACTATTTTCAGCTAGAGAAAATGCAAACTTTAAATTATTTCCAAATTTAAAACCTATTAATTTCTGTAAAAAGAAGAAATTTAATAATTTAGTTTCTAAGGTTAAATAAATTTCATATTTAGATATGATTTCCTTAAGTTTATTAATCTCAAGTTTTAATAGTTCTAAACTATCAGCGTAAATAATAATAAAAGTATCAAAAATAGCTAAGGATGCCTCATCATTAGCTAAAATCTCTTGAGCTATTGCTATTTCAGCTATTTTCTTATTAGAGGCATTAAAATTAGTTATGCCACCTGTATCTTCGTCTTGGGAAGCAGAGATATTTTTCTTATCAATATTAATTATATTATCGGCCTTATGTTTTGAGAAGAATTTAGTATGAATAATAAAATCAAACTCAAGGTTAGCGGTAATTAAACTAGTAAAGTATTTAGTATCAATTTCTGAGCCATAATTAAAGGATAAACATTTAAAGTATTTCTGAGTATCAATATTAGTAATTACTCCGTAATCAGATATGAACTCTAGAGAAGAGTAGGAGCAAAGATCATGTATCGCAATATTATGTTTGTTAGTTATTACTTTTTCTACTTTGTTGCAATTAAAAAAGATAAATTCTAGTAATTCATTGTTTTGTAATAGTTTAGGTCTAAAAGCAGATAATTGCGACAATAAATTAGAGCTTATTTCCTTCAGAATATCTAAATCAGCAGAAGTTAATTCTATAACATTAATATTCTGATAACTTTCAAACTTTTTAGTCCGATTAAAAATAAATTTGATTTGAATTTGTTCATCAAGTTGTATAAAGTTTAAGGCTCTTTGTTTTAGCAAGAGATTATCAATTTCTGCTTTGTCAATATCACTTGCCTGATGATATGAATAACCAATTATTTTAATCACACAAGAATAAGTACCATCTTTATTTAAGATATATTTATTGTTAATAATACTTTTAGAGGGAATAAATTCTGCATAGGTATTTTGTAAGAAAGGTTTTTTCTGTAATTTAAGAAAATATAGATATAGTTTTTTACTAGTAAAAATAATTAATGCTATTAAGATAATATATACAATTACTAAAAACATTGTTATTTATCCTTATCATCTTTATTCTCTAATCTACTAATATTTTTAGTTAGTTTTTCATAATCCATGGTTATTCTTATCTTTCTAATACTCTTTCAAAATCAGCCTTTCTTTGCATTACTAACTCAAACTTTCTAGTTTGGGTAGCAAAGTAATTTTGAGCAAAAGCTATTTCTTCTTTTCTAGGGTCGCCGTTTTGAGCTGTTAAATAACAAGCATAACGGGTTAATTTATAATCTTTTATTTCTCTTTTGGCTCCTGAACCAACTTCGACCATATTGGCGACACTGCCAAAATGGTCAACAATAGATTGACCGTCGCCGTTTTGAGCTGTTAAATAACAAGCATAACGGGTTAATTTATAATCTTTTATTTCTCTTTTGGCTCCTGAACCAACTTCGACCATATTACCAGCTCCGGTAAAATGGTCTTTAGTTATCTGTCCGTTTTGTTTACAGGAAATCATAGCTTTTTCTTTTAGAAAACTTTACTTGTTCAATATTTTTTACTTTCTTAATGTATTGATCTAAATTGTTATCCATTGTGTTATAAATATAGGTATTAAAGTTTTCTTTACCAGTTCTGATGGCGTTAATATAGTTATCCCTATCCTCTAATTTTATTACTAAAGTAGGATAATCATCTCTTAGCAATATAGCATTCATTAATAATCTTGCTGTTCTACCATTACCATCAACAAATGGATGTATATTAATAAATTCAAAATGAGCTTCACTAGCTAATTTAACAGGATGTTCTATTCCTATTTTTTGTTTTTCTGTGATATTATTACTAAACTTTATCATTAATTGTGTAACCTCATAAGGTGCTGGGAAGATAACATCAGTCCCTCTGATTCCTACATCAATCTCTCTATAAACTCCTGCATAATAGTCATTAATATTACTTAGAATAATTGAGTGAATATGTTTAATCTCTGTTTCTCCTATAGTTTTATCAATCCTTTTTCTAAAATTCATAATATATTGGAATGCTTTAGAGTGATTAGTAGCCTCATATAGCTCACGCATAGGCTTTTTACCAATGCTAATCCCTTCTAAAATAAGAGCAGTTTCTTGTAGAGTTAAGGTGCTTCCTTCAATAGCATTACTATGGTAAGTATATTTGACATCAAGATCTTCTACTAATCTAGTATGATACAGATATTTATCTGTTAAATAAGGTTTAATTTTAGTAAGCTTTTTAGTTAGTTTTTCGTAATCCATGATTATTCTTTCAGTTATTTTTCTAAATAAATATTATTTTTAATAGTGGGTAGTAATAATTTGTTAGCAATTTTCTTTATATTTTCTGTTTTTACACCATAAGTCTTGGCAAGATTATTCCAATTAGATAAACTGTTAAAAATTTTATCTATAGTATCTTTAATAAAATTATCACCTAAAGAATATTCTTTTCCTAGCTTATAAATATCTTTGTAAGTAATATTTTTACCTTTTCCCATAAACATAGTGTTGTGTTCAGAATTAAAACCTTCAGAATAAGTAAGGTCAAAAGCTGGAGATAACTGCCATTTACTATTTTTATAAAGAAAAGCAAAATTTTTACTATGATCATCTTTATTACTAGTAGAAATATTAAATACTGCTAGTCTAAACATCTTTTTAACTTCTACAATATCTTTTGTAAGTTCCATAGTAATTGATAGTAAATCTTTGTAATCTAATGCTGGTAATCTAAAATTTAAATTACATAATCCTGCTATACTATGCATATGAATTTTTTTATTATGTTTTCTATCAAATCTTTTTACTTTAAAATATCCCGGGCAATTTATAGAAGGTATTAATTGTGTTTCAGGTATATCTATACCTGCTTTTTTTGCCATTAATGAATAAACATACTCAATAGCTCCTATATCAGTACCATCTTCCTGAGATTGAAACTTAATTATATATTCTTGATTAGTATCATCTGTATAATAGATTTTAGGTCTTGCTCCGCCATTACTTCCACCTTGTTTAAAAAGATTATCTATATTAGCTATATCTTTATTTTCTAAAACAGACTTACACTCATCAAATATTTTATCAAAATTCCAACTTTCTTTTGTACTATTAAAGTATTGTGTAGGTTTATAAGATAATGCCCCCATTGCATTATTATTTAATAAAGATAATCTTTCTAATATATTTAATTCTCTTGGATTAATCCCTTTATTATTCAGAAATCTATCTACTAATAAATTGCCCCATCCATCCGGTAGACTATCACTAAATACACCAAACAATCCGTTAAAAGGCTCTTGTTTAGCAATTTGCACACCACTTTTAAGAGCTAGAAAGAATGGAGATATTGAATAACCTTGCTTTATAAAATTATTATCATACTCAAAACCAATTTCTTTATTAGGTAAAATAGCTAATTCTCCAATTAGAACTTCGTTTAAAAATACTTCTATATTCTTTAGTTGTTTAAACATTAGTTCTTCCTCTTTTTCTTATTTTAATCTTATCTTGCTCCAGTACTTCTTTAATACTGGTATACTGTACATTCTCTTTAAATATATCTAATAAATCTTGTTTTCTATCTAAAGCTATTGCTAATAGAATTAAATGTTTTAATGAGATATCTCCACTACTCTCAAATCTTTTTAGGCTGCCCAAACTAACCCCGGATTTAGTTGCTAAACTTTGTTGGCTGAGGTTAAATTTTAGCCTGAGTTGCTTTATATTTTTGGCAATATTTTTTCCTAGCTCTTTTGGACTTTTTAAAAAATCTAATGAGTTACCATTCATATCGTACCTTCTATTATAATTAATATTATAGCTATTAAAATTATTGAAGTTATTTAATAGCTAATATATTATATATAATACCATATTTACCTACTATTAATATATTTTAGTTTTTTTATTTTGCTAT
>NZ_DBKDTU010000012.1:0-4488 GCF_055505085.1 Candidatus Hepatincolaceae symbiont of Strigamia maritima | reverse complement strand
TTATTTTTATTCACATACCTAGTTACTATTCCCATTATATACTGTCTCATTGCAATAATGATTTCAGTTACTATAATATTTTTCTTTTAAGATACGAACAACTATGGTATAAATTTAAAGAATATATTAGTTTTTAGATATAATAAAGGATTGGAATTTAATTGTTTAACGTAAATAAAATTTTAACAATAAACTAACTTCCTGAGAATTTTTAGGAAGAGGAGTATTAACCTTAAATAAACCTAAGTGTCTAGCTTGTAAATCTAATACTACTGAATTAACAAATAACGGTACCTCTACCCCTACTCCTAAACTATAGAACATAGCACTATTAAAAGTTTTTTTAGCTTTATATTCAGATTGCACATTATCTGCTTTTAAATTTTTAGGTTTTGTTATACTAGCAACATCAGCAGAAACTTCTCCACTCACTTTACCGGAAATATCTATGGTTTGAAAAATATGTGTACCTAAACCGCCAACTACATATAAGAATCTTCTTTCAGAGAATAAAAAATACCTAATATTTAGAGAAGGTTTATAAGAAAAGTTAAGTTTAGTATCAAAATCTGCATTCACCTCCATTTTAACCACAGGCAAATTGATGCTAGGATTATGAGTTAAATTTCCCTTAGAATCCGGTTGATGAGTCAAAATATCAAATCTAAAATCCCATTGCCAGTTATTTAAAAAGTCACCACCGAAAAAAATAGAGCTTCCTATTCCGCTAAAATTAGATTTTTTACCGTTATTTTCACTGTTTCCGGTACTTATAGTAGCACCTGTTAAGATTCCTACATGTTTAGCCTGTAGAACTCCGCTAAATCCAATACTCATCATAACTAAAACAATTATTTTTTTTACCATGTATGATCTCCTTCTTTATTATCATCTTCAAAAATATCTTTAACTAATTTAATAGTTAATTTTTTCTTAGTTTGCAAAATTTTTTGTTCAATTTGTTCCACTATTTTTAATATAGATTGTGCATTCCTTTTTCCTCTAGTTAGAATATAGCTTATAACTTCTTTTTCTGCAAGCATTTGTTTATCAGAGAGCAATTTAATTGCTATGATTTTTAGTGTCTCATCATCAGGCTCTGTAATTTCTAACAATAATGAAGCATTAATTCTAGATCTTAAATCTAAAAGTTTTATACCCCAGAAATCAGGGTGTTGTCTAGAGGTAATTATTAATTTATGATTATTTTGTTTGGTTAGGTTATATAAATTCATTAACCCTATGGCTTGTTTTTGACTTAATAATGTAATATTATCTATGAGTAAAACTTCTACTGTTGCACTTAAGTGCTCTAGTTTAGCATAATCAAATAAGTCTTCTATTCTAATTTCTAAACTCTTATGCAGAGATAAGTATACTTTACTTAAAAAGGTTTTTCCAACAGATGCATTACCGATAATAATTAGAGTATTAACTAACCACATAGGACTATTAAATAATATATGTGCTACATTTTGATTAAAATTGGCAATTACTACATCATCTTTTAAATAAGAAGGTAATAATTCAAAGTTAAAAAATAGTTGCTCATTTATCATTATGAAAAGACGCTAATTTATCAGAGTTATATTAAAAGTTTTCTCATCAAATTGTAACCCTTGCTGTCTTAATTCTTTAGTTAATCTCTCAATTTCACCTGTATATTTAACATTGGCTTTCACATAATCCATGCTCATCTCAAGGACTTGTATATCTTTAATATTTTTTATTTCAGCTAATTTATTCACAACTAACACCCACTCTGAAATACCTTTGAGATTAAAAGTTAACACATTTGAGAATTGCTGTCTTAATTTACGTTCAATACTTAGTTGCTTATAATTATTCTCTATCTCTAGCATAGAGGTTTTAAAAGCTTCTTCTGTATTCAAAGTAGTACTGGTAAAACGAGTAACCTCTAAGGGATTAATAATTTCTAAAAACAACCCTTTCCCATCATTAGATAAAATAACAATAAAAATCTGATTTGCTCCCAGTTGTTCTGTTAAATTATTCAAAATCTCTTTATTACTACTAAAAATATCTTGTTCTTTTATTTGTTCTTGTGTAGGAATAATTATAGTAGATAAATAATCCTTATTTTTAATATTCTGCCATAGATTAAACCACGGATTTAATGTCCAAATACTTCTTTTTCCAAGATTATTGTATACAGGAATAAGTATTATTTTATTTTGATTCTGCTCCACTGTAAAGTTTACCTTGTTACTATCCAAAAACTCCATAATGGCCTTTTGATTAAAAAAGTATTCTATAGTAGCTGAATAACTATTTTCAGATAAATTTTCATTAGAAATTTTAAATTGTTTATCAGCTTGATTAATTATTTCATCACTAATAAGTGCATCTAATTTATCAACATCTTCCTTTAAAATTAATTTAGAAAGTACTCCTTTTAAGGCAATAATCCTATTATTAATAATAAATTCTTTTTTAGCAATGTTTAAAGTTTTAGCAGAATTACTCCCAGATACAGTATAAGAAAATAATTCTGCACTTGCAATCCAAGAGAAGAAGATTACCATACCTATTATAATTAACTTGTGCATATTAATAACCCTATTTTAAATTAAATTTACCTGTAGAATCCTGTTTATAATACTTTAAATTGTAATTCATCTCTTTAAAAAGTTTCCAAGTATTTCTCATCTCAATAATCTTATCCGTAGATTTTTGATCAAAAATTATAAACAATTTTTTAAAATTTATCTTAGGAACACTAGGGTTACATAAAACTAACCAAGTATAATTATTAGTATTAGTATTATACTCATCATCACTTAATAAAATAGGATGTTCATTTTCATAAAGATCGCCTTGTTTAGCATGAGGCAACCAAGAAACAGATGTCCACAACAAAGTATCTACAAAACTTACTTCTTCTTTATCTTTTAATAACACTAAAATCGGCTTATTTAAAGCTTTTAACTGTATTAAGAGTTTAGCTACAACTTTATATTTATCAATTAGAGCACCATAAAAATTTACTTCTATGACTTCATTTTGATTCATAATACCTTTTTACCAAATCATTTAACAACCGAACTCCAAACCCAGAAGCTCCTTTTTTACCTAAATTATTTTCATTGTCAAACCATGATGTCCCAGCAATATCTAAATGTGCCCACTTAGTATTTCCTATAAATTCTTGTAGAAACATTCCGGCATATACAGAACCTGCTACTTTAGGAGCCATAGAAACATTTTGTAAATCAGCATAGTCAGATTTTATATGAGGTTTATATTCCTCACCTAAGGGCATTCTCCACACTAGTTCTCCGGTTTTTTCTCCTGATTCATAAATTTTATTAGCCAAATCATCATCATTACTAAAAAGACCTGCTCTCTCCGTACCCAACGCCACCATAATAGCCCCAGTAAGCGTGGCTAAATTTATCATACATTTAGGTTGAAAATGCTCTTTAGCGTACCATAAAATATCTGCTAATACCATTCTACCCTCAGCATCAGTATTAAGAATTTCAATAGTTTTTCCTGATAAAGATTGCACTATATCCCCAGGTTTAGTTGCAGCACCAGAAATCATATTCTCTACCAAGCCGATAACTCCTATTACATTTACTTTAGCTCTACGTAGGGCTAAAGTTTTCATTAAGCCACAAACAATAGCTGCACCAGACATATCTTTTTTCATTGGTATCATACCTGATGCAGGCTTAATGGAAAGCCCTCCAGAGTCAAAAGTAACCCCTTTCCCCACAAGAGCAATAGGAGCATCTTTTTCTTCAGCTCCGTTATACTTAATAACTACTACTTTGGGCTCTTTATCACTACCTAAAGAAACTGATAAAAAAGCTCCCATTCCGATTTTTTCTAAGTATTTTTTATCTAATACTTCTAACTCTAAATTGAATTTCTTTAATTCTACTAATCTTTGTACGAAAATATTAGGATATAACACATTAGCCGGCTCATTAACCAATTCTTTAGCAAAATTTATTCCTCTATATACTGCATCATAATCTACATTATCAGCTTGGAGTTCTGAGGTTTTTTCTGAATAAACATTAATAATAGTAACTTTAGAGTTTTTTTTATTTTCTTCTTTAGAAATATATTTATCAAAACCCCAAGATTTTAATTTAAACCCTAAAATAAAATTATTAATATACAATGCATCTATTGCGGTAAATAAAAAATTTAGTTTAGTTTCTTTAGTAAACTTATTAGCTAAACTACCGCCTATTTTAATTAAATTATGAGTATTAAGATTCTTTTTGCTCCCCAACCCTATAAATAACAATACTTTATGATTGTTAAAGGATTTTAATTCTAAAATTTCTTTATTTTTTGCCGTAAAAGCCTGTTCTGCAAAAATTTTAATGATGCTCTTTTTTTGTTCCTCATTAAAACCTTCTAATTTATTTAAGGATTCTTCCACCATCGGAACTATTAATACTTGAGGATTTTTTAAGATCGGAAGAGCGGTTCAGCAGGAATGCCGAG
>NZ_DBKDTU010000011.1:0-14988 GCF_055505085.1 Candidatus Hepatincolaceae symbiont of Strigamia maritima | reverse complement strand
GCGACCACCGAGATCTACACTCTTTCCCTACACGACGCTCTTCCGATCTCAAAGACCTTAAGAGTTTTGTTAGTAAAGAAAATAAAAATGTTATTAAATATGATATTTTGGATAGAAATGCAAATGCTTTAGCTCTTACTATACCATCTGTTTCTATTTATCTAAGACCTAAAGAGATCTTAGATGTGCGTGTAGCTCATAAAGCTTTGGTAGAAGTATTCGGTTTTAATAAAATACAACGGGATAAAATGTTAAATCCTAAGAATCCTTTTGTATGGGTTAAACGCAATGTTAGTATTGCAGAAGAGGCTAAAATTAGAAAATACGGAATTATAGGTTTGTATTTTGAAAAGGAATACAAACGTTATTATCCCTATGCTAACTTATTCTCAAGTGTGGTGGGAATTACTAATGTAGATGGTAAGGGGATTTCCGGAATTGAATATAGTTTGCAGGAAGAGTTAAATCATAGAAATGTAGAGTTATCCCTTGATTTAAGAATTCAGAGCTTATTATATGAAATTCTAAAAGATGCTAAGGAAGTTAATGAAGCTAAAGCTGCAATGGGGATGGTAATAGATGCTAAAACAGGAGAGGTTTTAGCTATGGTATCCTTACCTGATTTTAATCCTAATACTAGGGGAGTCTTAAATACTAATAATTTATTTAATTATGCTTCTCAGGGAATTTTTGAACCGGGATCTGTTTTTAAACTTTTTTCTTTAGGAGTGTGTTTAGAAACTAATACTTGTTTGCTTAATGATTATTATGATGTTAGCAAACCTATTGTTAAAGATAATTATGTAATAACTGATTATTCGTATATTAATAGAAGTATTGTACTCCCTGAGGTATTTATGTATTCTTCTAATATCGGTACCTCAATTATTATTAGAGATATAGGGATGGATAATGTTATTAAATATCTTAACGACTTACAACTTTTACAAGCAACATCTATAGAAATACCGGAAAAAGAATCTGCTATTTATCCAAAATTTAATAATGAATTATCTCTTATTACCTTATCTTATGGTTATGGTATTGCTCTTTCTCAGGCAGTGCTTGCCAACGCTGTGTTACCTCTGATTAATAAGGGTTATTATATTCCTTTATCCTTAAGAAAAAGGAATATAAACACCAAAATTATAACAAAAAAGATCTTTAGCGAGAAAACATCAAAGTTTTTTAGAAGTATAGCTAGATTAGTGGTAGCTCAGGGAACCGGTAGACAGGCAAATGTAATAGGTTATAATGTAGCCGGTAAAACCGGCTCTGCTGAAAAACAAGAAGGTGGGAAGTATAATATTAATAAAGTTCTAGCCTCGTTTATCGGTTTTTTTCCTGCTGAAGACCCTAAATATTTAATTATGGTAGCAATTGATGAACCCAAAAGGTTAAAGGCTAATAATTATAGAATTACAGGAGGAATTATAGCCTCAAGAGCTGTATATAAACTTATTAACAGTATGGGAGAAGTTTTGGGGATTAACAAAGTTTATGATAATGCTGAAAATATTAATAAAAATTCTCCCCATGAAATCATAACATTTATTAATAACTATCAGGATATACCCAAGTCTCAGAAAGTAACCCCTAAAGTAATATCTTCTCAAGTAGTGCTAACTCAAGAATAGAAGGAAGGAAAATATGAAGTTTCAGGAACTCATTACTAAAATCGGTATAAATGATATTCTTAATCAAGAGGCTTTAAAAAGAAAACCTAACATCAAAATTAAAGGGATAGCAAATAATTCTAAGGAAGTACAACCCGGATACGTATATATAGCAATTAAAGGTGTTGCGGATGACGGTCATAATTATGTAGAGACAGCTATAAAACAAGGGGCAATAATTATAGTTATTGAAAAAGATTGCCATTCTAACATAGCAAATTTTCTGTTTAAGAATCCTAAAATTTTATGCTTAGAAGTAACTGATACCAAAGACTTTTTAGCCAAAGTAAGTTTAGCTTTTTATGTAATAAACCCTATAAAAGTCATAGCAATTACCGGGACTAATGGGAAAAGTTCTATTAGTTTTTTTGTATCACAAATTTTACGAAATTTAGGATATAGAACAGCAGTAGTAGGAACTTTAGGAGTGTTTTTTCAGGATATTAAACAAGATATTACTTCCTATACTACTCTTACTTCCCCTGATGCTCTCTTTTTAGCTAAAATTATGTATAAAGCAGAATTAGCTAAAGTAGAATTTATGATTGTTGAGGCTTCTAGTCACGGGCTTGTACAACAACGCCTTAATGCCCTAAATATTGTGGCTGCAGGGTTTAGTAATTTAAGCAGAGATCATCTAAATTATCATGGAACTTTAGAAGATTACTGGTTAGCAAAAAAACGATTATTTTTAGAATTATTATCTCCAAACAGCAGTGCAGTAATTAATAGTGATGATATTTACGGTGCAGAATTAATTAAGGATTTAATAACTCAAAACCTACAGATATTGGATTACGGTAGAAAAGCCCTTACTTTGAAATTAATTAATATTACTATTGAAGAAGATAGTCAAACCATAGAAATCTTATATAACGGAGTAACTAATAAGTTTAGTGTGAATTTAATAGGAGAGTTTCAGGTTTATAATGTATTATGTGCAATTCTACTAGTTTACTCCTTAAAATTAGTAACTTTAGAGGAAATTTTTATAACTCTACCTCTGCTGAGAAGTATTAAAGGCAGGCTTGAATATGTGACCTCTTATAATGATGCTAGTATTTATGTGGATTATGCTCACACGCCAGATGCTTTAAGAGAATTACTAAAATCTCTAAGAGCATTTTGTAAAGGTCAATTAAGATTAGTTTTCGGGTGTGGAGGAAATAGAGATGTTGGGAAAAGATTTATTATGGGAGAAATAGCTAGAGATTTTGCAGACATTGTTTATGTAACCGATGATAATCCAAGAGATGAAACTCCCTTAATAATTAGAGAAGCAATTCTTAAAGCCTTTCTAAATAGTAATAAAGAATATTATAGTTTAGGAAGGGCAAAAGCAATTAAAAAGGCAGTAGCAGATTTACAACCCCAAGATATTTTAGTAATTGCCGGAAAAGGACATGAAACCTACCAAATTCTAGCCAACAAAAAAACTATAAGCTTTGATGATACAATAGTGGTAAAAGAAACTGTAACCTCTTTAGGTTTGACTAAAAAATAAGAGAGTTAAGCTATGATTTTTAATGAGAATAATATTAAACTAGCTACAGGCTTTTGTAGTACTAAAAATTTTAGTGCACAGAATATCTCTATAGATTCAAGAAATATAGTAGCAGGAGATATTTTTATAGCACTTAGTAGTGGTAAAATAAATGGGCATCATTATGTGAATGATGCTTATAAAAGAGGAGCCTCCCTATTGATTATAGAAAAACAGTATTATAAAATATCTTATCAAAATTACCCATTATTAATTGTAAATAATACAGCAAAAACCCTTAGAGATTTAGGGAAATATGCCAGAGAGCGTTTTAGCAGAACCATAGTTGGCATTACTGGGAGTGTGGGTAAAACCACTACCAAAGATATGTTAGCTTTCTTATTAAGTAATACTCATAATACTGTTGCCACTATGGGTAATTTTAATAATCAGCTGGGGGTACCCATATCTTTAAGTAAACTTAATAAAGATACAGAAATAGGAATTTTTGAATTGGGCATGAATAATCCTGGAGAAATTCTCTTACTGGGAAGTTTGTTAAAGCCTAACATTGCTATTATTACAGAAATTAGTAATGCACATAGTATATCTTTCAAATCTCTTGATGATATTGCTAAAGCTAAAGCAGAACTTATCAAAGTTTTAACTCCCTATGATACTTTAATTCTTAATAGAAACAGTAATTATTTTGAGTTCTTAAGAAGTATTGCCCTCAAACAAAGAATAAAACAAATTTATAGTTTTGGTTACTTAGAAGGAGATTTTCAGGTAATAGAGGCACTTCCCTTGGATAATTTTAAAACTAAAGTTAGAGTAATAATAAATCATAAAGAATATAAATACATATTGAATACCTTAGCAAGGCATAATATTATATTATCTTGTTTGTGTTTGGGAACAATTCATATATTGGGGTTAAATCCTGTGAATTATTTAGAATATTTAGCTAAATTTATCATCCCCAAAGGGAGGGGTAAAATGGATCAATTGGTACTTGCTAATAATATCGTAATTGATATAATAGATGATAGTTACAATGCTAGTCCGGTAGCAATGATGTCGGCAATTTTAACATTGGATAAAGTTAAAAATAAAAAAAAAATTATCATTTTGGGAGATATGCTGGAATTAGCTAACCCTAAAGATGAACATTTACAATTAGCTAAGGTAATAAAAACTGCTAAAATAGATATTTTTTTAGCAGTAGGGGAAAATATGGGGTTACTATTTGATGAACTTGGGTATGAGGGAGCTAAGTTCCAGCATTATCAAGACTTAATAAAAGAATTACCGCAATATTTACAAAATAATGTTATTATCTTAATAAAAGGCTCTAATTCCTTACAACTTTATGAAGTAGTAAACTACTTAAATAAACTAAAGATTAACTAATTATAATTTATGATGGTATTAAGAAATTTATTAAGAGGAAGTTATGGTAATATGGTTTGAAATAGATTATTTTTATAGAGCTGGGTTTGCATTTCTAACGGCTTTTTTGCTAATGCTCTTATTAGGACCCACTTTTATAGCATTGATGAGAAAACTTCAAGCTAGAGGGCAACCCATTAGAGATGACGGACCGAGTAACCACTTACAAAAACAAGGAACTCCTACTTTAGGTGGAATTTTAATAGTGTTTACTTTTATAGTGAGTACTTTATTATGGGTAAAACAGTTTAACCATTTAATATTTGGTATTTTGGGAAGTTGTGTATTTTTCTTCTTACTAGGATTAATTGATGATCTTAAAAAGCTTATTTCTAAAAGCTCTAAAGGTTTATCTGGAAAATTAAGATTAATTTTAGGGTTTATTTTTAGTTTTTATATAGCAATTTATATATCTGAAGATTTTACCTCGGATATGGTTAAAGCTCTCTATATCCCTTTTATCGAGAAACAATATTATTTCTTAGGTAATTGGTATTTCTTCTTTATTGCTTTTGTATTTGTGGGAACTGCTAACTCTGTAAATTTAACTGATGGCTTAGACGGGTTAGCAACTATTACTTCAGGTACTGTATTAACTACTCTTTTTATTGCTTTAATGTTGGTTTTAACGCCAAAAGTTTATAATTTTGCTAATGGTTCTCCGATTGTTTATAATAAATTAATTGAAGTATTAATAATCATTGCCGCAATGATAGGGGCTTTGTTAGGGTTTCTATGGTTTAATAGTTCTCCTGCTCAAATCTTTATGGGGGATGCAGGCTCTTTAGCAATAGGAGCTACTATTGCTGCAGTTGCTTATGCCTTTAAACATGAATTGATGTTAATACTAATCGGTATAATTTTTATTATAGAAACCCTCTCTGTAATTCTACAGGTATATTATTATAAAATGACTAAAGAACGAATTTTTTTAATGGCTCCTCTGCATCATCACTTTGAAAAAAAAGGTTATGCAGAAATAAAAATTGTAACTAGATTTTGGTTAATAACAGTAATTTTTTGTATTATCTGTTTATTATTATTAGATGTAAAATAAGTACCTATGAATATTCAAAAATTAACAAAATATAAAAAAGTATTAGTATTAGGGTTAGGGAAGTCCTGTGTTAGTGCTTATAAATTTTTAGAGAAAAGAGGTTATGAAGTTTTAGCTTATGATGATAATCCTAAAATTAGGGAGGTTTATTCTTCTCAAAATTTTAAAATGGTAGATTTAAGAACAGTAAATTATCTAGAAATAGATTTTGTAGTGGTTTCTCCAGGTATTTGTTTATATTATCCCAAACCTCATTATATAATAGAAAAGCAAAAAGAATTTAAATTTAAATTGCTTTGTGATATAGAGCTTTTGTGGTTATGTAATAATTCTAAAAATTTTGTGGGCATTACTGGTACTAATGGTAAATCAACTACTACAGCTTTAACTCAGCACTTATTTCAAGTTGCACAAAAAGAATCCGTAATGGGTGGTAATATCGGATTTCCTATTTTAGATGTACCTAATGTTAGTGATTTAGGGTTGTATATTATAGAAATTTCTTCTTATCAAATAGAACTGTTACATCATTCTAGATTTCAGTATGTAGCTCTTTTAAATATTAGTGAAGATCACATAGAATATCATGGCGGTTTTGATAACTACATCAATGCTAAGAAGAAACTCTTTGATAATCAAACCAAAGATGATTATGCTATAATCTCTATGGATGATGTGTACGCAAAAAGTATTGCACAAAGTTTAACTAAATCTAAAGTAATTCCTATTTCCACAAGGCAAGCCGTGGAGGGAGGGATTTATGTAATTAATGATTGTTTATACGATAATTTTGATAATAAAAATAAATTAATTGTTAATTTAGCGAATGAGGTAAAATATTTGCGTGGAGAACATAATTACCAAAATATAGCTACTAGTTATGCAATTGCTAAGTTAAATAAGATACAGAGTAAAGAAATAATTACAGGCTTACGAACTTTTAAGGGATTAAAACATAGGCAGAACTTAGTACGATCTTTAGAACATATAGATTTTATTAATGATAGTAAAGCCACAAATCCTGACTCAGCAGCAGTTGCTTTAAAAACCTTTGATAATATCTATTGGATTTTAGGAGGAATACCTAAGGCAGAAACACTGGGTAAATGTGAGAAATATTTTGATAAAATTAAATATGCTTTCTTAATAGGGAAGTCCAAAGCTTTATTTGCAAAGCTCTTAGAAGATAGAATACCTTATATTATGTGTAGATCCGTACAAGATGCAGTTATGGCGGCAATGCTTGCTACAATGGGGCTTGAGGTTAAACAATTAGATGCAAGATTAGACGAGCAAACAGCTATGCAGATTGCATTTGGGTTGCCTGATACTTTTGTTTCTAATACAACTCTTGCTAAAGCAACAACTAATCTTAATTCATGTATAAATATTGATACTGGTAATACAATATCTCACAACAAAATCAATACCAGTATGCTAATTTCTAATAATAAGGTATCTTCAAGTAATAATTCTTCTGCTAGTATAATAACCTCGGATATTAAAGCTTATACCCCTACTATTGGATTAACAAATACATTAGCCAACTATAATAGCCACGCTGAAAAAAGTAATGATGAAGTACTTACTTCTGAAATACTTTCTATTAATTCCATATTTCAGAAAAAAGCTGTAGTTTTATTTTCCCCGGCGGCGGCATCTTTTGATATGTTTAAAAATTTTGAAGAGAGAGGAGATATATTCTCTACAATAGTTAAGAGTTTAAAGTTTGTTAATATTCAATAGAGCTAAACAGGATTTTTTAAACAATTGGTGGTGGAGTATAGATAAAATCTTATTTTCTACTATTTTATTACTCATGCTTATCGGACTTATTTTAATAATTTCAACGTCACCATTTATTGCCAGTAGAATAGGAGTTAGAGGAACTTATTTTATAAATAATCATATAATTTATTTAGGGATGGCTCTGAGTATTCTAGCTATAATGTCTTTTTTATCGAAAGAGATAATTGTAAAATTAGCTATTGTTATGTTTGTGATTTCTTTACTTTTGATAATAGGTATTTTGTTAGTGGGAGACGAGATAAAGGGAGCAAAACGCTGGGTTTATTTCTTTAATGTATCAATTCAACCTTCAGAATTTGCAAAGGTAAGTTTTCCGATTGTAATTGCAACTTTGTGGGATAAATTCTATTTAAAAACCAGTTTATCTTCGTTATATTTTGTTTCATTTTTACTGTATTTAGTAGTAATTTTATTACTACTAATGCAACCGGATATTGGTATGGTAATGTTAATTACAGCAATTTTTGCCGTAATTATCTTTGTTTCAGGTATTAATATTGTCTTTATTTTATTTTTGTTTATCATAGGAATTGCTTTTTTAATTTTTACTTATTTTAATTTTAGTCATGTAAGTTATAGAATAGATAGTTTTTTTAGCGAGCAAAAATCTTATCAGGTATTAAGGGCAATTGATGCTATTCAAAATGGTAAAATCTTCGGAGTAGGTGCCGGAAATGGCGTAGTAAAAGCATATCTTCCAGATTCTCATACGGATTTTATTTTTTCAGTATTATTAGAAGAATTAGGATTATTATTTGCCTTTATTGTATTGGGTCTTTATTTAATAATATTATTGAAAATCTATACAGGTATTATTCAGAAAAAGTATAATATCTTCTTTGTTATGGCATTAAGCGGCATTGCTACTTTATTAAGTACCCAAATACTTATTCATGTAGCTTCAAATGTTAATTTAATGCCAACTAAAGGAATGACATTACCTTTATTATCTTACGGGGGTTCTTCTTTGGTTTCTACAGCCTTTTTAATAGGGATTATTTTAGCTTTTACGAAAAAAGACACATTAATAGACTAATTTTGAGGAAAGACCATGCTAAAAATCCAAAATAAGAGAATAATAATAACTGCTGGTGGGACAGGAGGACATATTTTTCCGGCTAAAGCTCTTGCTATTGCTTTACATAAAAACCATGCAGAAGTATTTGTAATAATGGATAATAGAGCTAATAATTATCAAAATAAGTGGAATCCTCAAATACAATTAATTAATATTATAGTTGCGGGAGTTTTTGGAAAATCATTTTTAACTGTGTTAAAGAATCTATTTTTATTAGTAATAGGGTTTTTACAGAGTATTTTTTACTTCTTAAAAATAAAGCCACAGGCAGTTATAAGTTTTGGTGGATATATTGCTGTACCGGTTTTATTAAGTGCAGTAATTCTTAGAGTCCCTATTATATTACATGAGCAAAATGCTTATATCGGCAGAGCTAATAAAGTTTTCTTAAAGTTCGCTAAAGTTATTACTACTGCTTTTCAAAATACCTATGGAATTAAGAAAAAATACCAAACTAAAATTCATTATACAGGATTGCCTATTAGAGAAGAATTCTTAGATTTCAGAGCAAAACCTAAAATTCAAAAAGATTACTATCAAATTTTAATTTTAGGGGGTTCGCAGGGAGCTGCCGTTTTTAGTGAGATTATTCCTAAAAGTTTTGCTATGTTAACCACAGATGAGCAGAAAAAATTTAAAGTGTATCATCAGTGTAGAGTAGAATTTTTAACAGATGTTAGTAGGGAATGGCAAAAAACCTCAGTAAGTTATGATATTAAATCATTTTTCATTAATTCTGCAGAATTAATGTGGCAAAGCGATGTAATTATTGCCAGATCAGGTTCTGCTACTATTCATGAAATATCAGCAATTGGCAGATATTCATTACTAATCCCTTTTGTATATGCAATTGATAACCATCAAACTTATAATGCTAAAGAGATTTCAGCAATGGGTGGGGCAGAACTAATTTTGCAAAAAGATTTAAACAGTAGTAGAATAGCTAGTTGCTTAAAAGATATTTTAAATACTAAGCTAAATCTTAAAGAAAAAGAAGCTTTAGTAGCTAAATCTTATAAAGAAAATTCAGTTAATGAAATTATTAATATAATAGAGAGAATTATATAGTAAGATAGAAGAAAAGAGTAAGAGTAGATACAGAATATTTTTAACCTACCTTTTAATAGAATAAAGACTATTCATTTATGGTTGATACAAATAGGTATTAGTGGTTTAGAATAACTGTAATATATAATAATATAATAAGTACGATAGAAAATAAAAAATAGGAGCAAATAAGATTAGATGCAGAATTTTTTTAACCCACCTTTTAATGGAATAAGAACTATTCATTTTGTTGGAATTGGTGGTATTGGGATGAGCGGTATTGCTGAAGTAATGCATGGGCTTGGTTATACAATCCAAGGCAGTGATATGGGAGAGAATACTAATGTAGGTAGACTAATATCCTTAGGGATTAAAGTAACAATAGGGCATAGTGCTGAGAATATTAAAAATGCAGATATCTTAGTAATTTCATCCGCTATTTTACCAAATAATGAAGAGTATCAAGCAGCTTTAAATGCCAAGATACCGGTTTTAAAAAGAGGTAAAATGCTAGCTGAATTAATGCGTTTTAAATGGGGGATAGCAGTAGCAGGAACTCATGGCAAAACTACTACTACATCTCTGATTTCTTTTTTATTAAATTATGCAAATCTAAACCCTACAGCTATTATCGGGGGTATTGTCAATTCTTGGGAAAACAATATTTTAATGGGTGAAAGTAATTGGATGGTAGCAGAAGCTGACGAATCAGATGGGTCTTTTTTGGAATTACCGGCAGTTATTTCTTTAGTAACTAATATAGAAGCTGAACATCTAGATCATTTCAAGGATTATAATTATGTAAAAGATAGTTTTATTAGATTTGTACATAATATTCCTTTTTACGGTTTCTCAGTAGTATGTATTGATGATGATGGTGTAAAGAGTATTTTGCCTAATATTATTGAGAGAAGAATTATTACGTACGGTACTTCACCGCAATCTGATTATAGAGCAATTAATATTGAATATGTATTCGGCGGGGTAAAATTTGATATTGAGTGTACTTATAAAGAAAAAGAAAAAACTATTAAAAATATGATATTGCCTATGTATGGGCAGCATAATATTTTGAATGCTCTAGCTGCTGTAGTAGTAGCAGATAATTTAGATATAGGGTTAGAAATTATCAGAGAAGGATTACAAAGGTTCCCCGGAGTAAAAAGAAGATTTACTAAAGTCGGACATCATAATGATGTAACTTTTATTGATGATTATGCTCATCATCCTTCTGAAATAGAGGCAGTATTAAGAGCCTCAAGGCACTTTACTAAGGAAGGAAAAATTATTTCAGTAATTCAGCCCCATAGATATACTAGATTACAAGCCCATTTTGAACAATTTTGTAATTGCTTTAACGACTCCGATTATGTATTTATTTTAGATGTGTATAGTGCCGGAGAATCAGCAATTGATGGAGTTAATGCCAAAAGTTTAGTAGATTGTATAACAAAGCACGGACATAAAAATGTAAGTTATATTCCTGATAAGAAGATGTTGTATAATATTGTGAGGAATGTTACTACAGCTAAAGATTTAGTAGTTTTTATGGGAGCCGGTGACATCACCTATTTTGCTAATACCTTTGTTAATAATTTAGAAAAAATATAAAATATTATTATGGAACAGAATTTACAAGAAATATTTCCTAACTTTAAAACTATATTAAAAAAAAACTTTCCCTTAGGAAAAATTACTTGGTTTAAAACCGCTGGAACAGCAGATTATTTATTTACTCCTAACTATTTCGCAGAATTAGAGTGTTTTTTACAACATAAACCTAAAACACTACCTATAACATTATTGGGGGCAGGATCTAATATTTTAGTTAGAGATAACGGGATTAGAGGAGTTGTAATTAAATTACAAAAAGAATTTGCAACTACTTATGTATCAGGGTTAGAAATTACAGTAGGAGCTGCTGCTCTTGATTATAGTGTGTCACTAAGTGCAAGAGATAATGCAATTAGTGGCTTGGAATTTTTAAGCGGGATACCAGGCAGTATAGGAGGTGGTATAGCAATGAATGCAGGGGCTTTTGGTAGAGAATTTAAAGATATTTTATTAAAAGTTGAAGTTCTAGATATCTTCGGAAAAAAGGGTATATTTCAAGCAGAAGAAATGGGATTATATTACCGGGAATGTCGAAATACAAAAAATCTGATTTTTACCAAAGCATATTTACAAGGGTATGGCGGAAATACAGATAAAATAAATACTCTTATGTTAGAAATTAAGAAACAAAGGAGTGCTACCCAGCCTAAAAATTTAACTGGAGGAAGTACTTTTAGGAATCCTGAAAAAATAGACTCAAACAACAGAAGTACTTTTTTGAAAGCGTGGCAGTTAATAGATGCAGTAGGTGGTAGAGGGTTAAGGATAGGTGGAGCCTGTGTTTCTAAAAAACATTGTAATTTCTTAATTAATGAGAATAATGCTAAAGCTTCAGATTTAGAAAATCTAGGGGAAGAGTTACGAAGGAGAGTCTTTGAAAAATTTGGAATTTCTTTGAAATGGGAAATTAAAATTATAGGAGATAAACTAAAAGATAATGAAGAGGAGTAAATATATTGCAATATAAAAAAGTAATTGTACTCAGCGGTGGTATATCTCAAGAAAGAGACGTCTCCCTTGAGAGTGCTAAAACTATTGTTACTGCTTTAAGAGACGGGCAGATAGAGTTTATAGAATATGATTTAACTGCTAATATTACAGCTCTTATTAACTTTTTGCAAAAAATGAAAGAGCAATATCAGGGTAATATTGTAGTATTTAATGCTTTACATGGAAAATACGGGGAAGATGGCAGAATTCAGGGCTTGTTGGATCTTCTAAAAATTCCCTATACTCATTCCGGAGTACTAACTTCAAGTATTGCTATGAATAAAATCCTTACTAAAAAAATAGCAGCACAGCAAGGGATAATGATAGCAAAGGAGCAAATTTATAATCCTAATGCTGTAGTAGAATTAGATTTTCCTTTGGTTTTAAAACCAATTGATGAGGGTTCATCTGTGGGAGTTTCTATTATTAATTCTTTAGTAGATTTAGCAAAACAAATCAAAACTAGTGCTAGTAATTATAAAAATCTAATGCTAGAAGAATATATTAAAGGTAGAGAACTTACAGTAGGAGTTATTAATGGTAAAGCATTAGAAATTACTGAAATTATTTCTAAAAGCCATTTTTATGATTATGAAGCAAAATATGCTTTGCATGGTTCTAAACATATAATATCTCCTAATTTAGAGAATAAACTTAGTGAGTATATTCTAGGATGTGCTGAGAAGATGTTTAAAGTGTTAAAATGTAGGGGGGTTGCTAGAGTAGATTTTATTTTAAACGAACAAAATAAGCTTTATTTCTTAGAATTTAATACCCAACCAGGTATGACTAATACTTCATTAGTACCTGAACAAGCACGTTTTAAAGGCATAAATCTTACCCAATTATGTATAAATATCTTAACAACAGCAGAATATGAGGAATAATACTAGGGTATGTTAGGAATGAAAAGAAAATATCTAGTTATACTATGGTGGTTGATTGTAATAATTATAATAGGAGCATTATATTTTAAGATAAAGAACTTTATTAATACGTCTTTAGTGGTTAAAAAGATTGAGATTAGTGGGGCTAGTAGCGGGGTAAAAAGTACAATACATAATAAATTAAATCATTTCTTTGGTAAGAAGCTTAAGGATGTTAATATAACTGAGGTAAAAAAATATATCATAAGCTTACCTTGGTTTGCTAATGCTTCTATACATGTAGAATATCCTGATACTTTAGCTATTAAAGTAGTTGAGAAGAACCCCTATTTTTTATGGCAGGATGATAATTTAGAATATTTTGTAGTTGATGTGGAAAATAAGTTGCTAAGAAAAGCCCTAGATAGAGATTTTCAGACATTGATTTTAATTACTAAAGGACGCGATGCTTTAGTTCAATCTGAAGTTATTAGATTCTTAATATATTATGATTTCTATTTATTAGAACAGATTAAAGAACTACGTTACAATGGTATTAGATTTGATATTATCCTGAAGAATAATATCACTATTAAACTCCCCGAAGATGGAGTTGAGAAAATTTTTACTAAACTTATAACATTACATGAACGACACCAGATTTTTAATAGAAATATAGAGTATATAGATACCAGAGTAAAAATTAAAATGTTTATTATGCCAAAATATCAGAAATTAATAAATGATTTATAAAAAGATGTGGCACTTTCTAAAAAAACTTACCTATAAAAATGAAAGAATAGCTTTTCTAGAGATAAGTGATAAATTCGTACATTGTTTAATTGTACAGATTACTAATAACCAGAAATATCAAGTACTAGGTTATGCTTGTAATGAGTTATTAGGTATTGATAACGGTCTTATTACTAATTTTCAGAATGCTCACCAGAGTATTGCGTTGGCAATTAATAAAGCTGAAATTCAAGCTAAAAAACGTATTATTAAGATAATTTTAAGTTTAGCTCTAGATAATTACCAAAGTTTTGTATATCCAGTAAATTCTTTTGTATATACAATTATTACTCAGGAGGTTTTAAAAAATACTTTTGATGTGAGTTTTTTTCAAAATCAAATAGGGAGTGATTATTTTATTACTAATGTGCTACCTATTAATATTTACTTAGATAATGTTATAATTAAAAATCCCATTAATTTATATGCTAGAAAGATTTCTGCAGATGTTCAGGTAATAGGGATATCTAATACGGTATTGATGAATTGGAAAAAACTCTTTGATTTTTTTGCTATACAAATAGAGGCTATAATATTTGCACCTATTATACTTTTCTCTCAGACTGAACTTAGTTACTTATTAAAACAAGTTCATCAGAAACTTATTTTTATTAATATAGGGGAAGAAAGAACTATCTTTTTAACTTATAAAAGTGATACTATTCAAAAATTTGGTGCTATACAAATCGGTACTTCCTCTATAATTAAAAAAATTAGTACGGAACTAGCAATAGATGGAGATTTAGCAGAAGAAATATTATTGTATTATAGTAATATCTTAAAAACAGATGAAGATATTACTAATAAAGTGATAGAAGTTAATCAGAGTGGTAGTATAATAAATATGGATTATCAAAAAATCAATGAAACAGTAGCAAATAGCCTTAAACATACGCTTAAAGAAATATTTATACAGATTGTTAAAGGACATGAAAAGGTTGATAGAATTATAATAAGTGGTGATAGTAATTATTTAAAGGATCTTCAAAAATATAATCAAGATGGTATTATTAATGCAGAGCTTGAATTTAAATCAACTAATTTCCCATTAACTATAGAAACTAAATTTGAAAATAAAATAGAAAATCCTTTAGTGATAAATTTATTTTCAAATTTAGTTAGAT
>NZ_DBKDTU010000010.1:0-4491 GCF_055505085.1 Candidatus Hepatincolaceae symbiont of Strigamia maritima | reverse complement strand
AGATAATAATTATGCTGTTTTTAAATTTAATAAAATAGTTTTTAAAAAATTTATACTAGGTTGTACTGTATTAAAAAATAAAACCTCTTTAGTAGCATTATGTAGGTAAGTGCCAAAAGGTCCTATACCGTCCATTACAGGTGTTCCGTGGGATGAAATATGATTCCCATCAGATCCGCCTGCACTTACATGCAATTTAGCTTCCCTTTTGACACTGATGGCCGAGTCTAGTACTAAATCTTCTAACCACTTTTGTTCTTTATTATTCCGCATAGGCGGCGTAAAGGAAATTTGCTGAATATTGATCTCTATGTTAGAATTCTTAGGCATAGTACTAAAATGCTTAATTTCTTTATGCATATCTTCATAATCTTTAATATCTAAAAAACGAATCTCAAATTTAGCTTCTACTTTATCCGGCACTACATTAATTACAGTTCCTCCGGAAATCACCCCAGTATTAGTAGTAGTTTGTTTATCCGAATTATTAAATTTTTCTAATTTTTGAACAAAATTCGCCATTTCTAGAATAGCAGAGGCTCCTTTATGAGGTTTTGAGGCATGAGCAGCAATGCCGGTAAAAACTGCAGTATATTTAGCTATACCTTTTCTTGCATTAACTACTACCCCTTCTTGATCAGGAGATTCGTTCACTAAAGCACATTTAGCTTTTTTAGCATGTTCTGCTATTATATTACGAGAATAAATAGAACTAATTTCTTCATCAGGATTAAAAATTATACATAATGACAATGCATCTAAGCGTTCTTTAGGTAGGGTTTCAATCGCATAAATAATACCTAAAACCCCAGCTTTCATATCTGCAACCCCTGGTCCGTAAACTTTACTTTGCGATACATCAAATTGAAAAGGATGATTTGCAACTATTCCTTTTGTGTATACTGTATCCATATGCCCAATAAGTAGTGCATCATAATATGAGGGATTTTTCTTATTCGTTGCAATTACTAAATGACCAACTTCTTTTCCCACATCAGTTGTCTTTACGAAAAAACCCATACCTTTTAATCTATTGGTTAAATAAGTAGCAACTTCATTAACTCCTTCAGGATTATAAGTTCCACAGTCTATACTTACTAAAGATTTTAACTCTTCTAAAAATTTTTCTTGATTAAACATCATTACCTTACTCCTTTCCTAACATATAAATAATAAGAGCTTATTATATCAAAGCACCTACTACTTAGTAGGTAGTATACCATAAAATATAAAAATATAAAATATTTTTATTAAACATTCTAAAGACTAATCAGAACTTTACTAATTTAAATTGACAAAACTAGGAAATTATTTTATATTCATGTATTATTATGTAAATAAAAAGGTTTGTTATAAAAATGTTTGCGGTAATTAGTTTAGGTGGGATACAACACAAGGTAAAAAAAGATGATATTATAACCATTAACAAGTTAGATGCTGAGGTAGGGCAAGAAATTTCTATCTCAAACGTATTATCTTTAGGAGCAGGAGCAACTCTTCAGTTAGGTACTCCCTTTGTGGAAAATGCTGTGGTAAAAGCTAAGGTTCTAGAACAAACTAGAGATACTAAGATTATTATCTTTAAAAAGATTCGCAGACATAATTATCGTCGTAAAAACGGGCATAGACAATATATTACTAAGCTCCAAATTACTGATATTAACTAATAGGGGAAAAGAATGGCTCAAAAGAAAGCTGGTGGTAGTTCTCGTAATGGAAGAGATTCTGCAGGCAGGCGGTTAGGTGTAAAAAAATTTGGGAATGAAGTTGTAACTACTGGAAATATCTTAGTTAGACAAAGAGGAACTAAGTTTCATCCTGGTAAAAACGTTTTTATGGGTAGAGATCATACTTTACATGCCGGAATTAACGGTGTGGTTTATTTTGCTCATGTAAAAGGTCGTCATACTGTCAATGTAGCTGTTTCACAATAGTTTATCTATTAATAGATTACTTACGTTAGAAGCTATAATTTTTCATTTATTACCAAATAATTATATATCTGCTTTTTATATCTAAAGCTGTTCTACTAACTTAAGATTTACTAATTTAAATTTTGGATTCTTTGTTTCTTTAGGAAAAAACAAAATGCAATTCTTAGACTCTGCAAAAATATATATAAAATCCGGAGACGGTGGAGCCGGCTGTGTTTCTTTTAGACGTGAGAAATTTATAGAATTCGGTGGTCCTGACGGTGGCAATGGAGGTAAAGGAGGAGATGTATATATAGAATGCGTCTCATCCCTCAATACTCTTATAGATTTCAGATATAAACAACACTTTAAAGTTAAGAAAGGAGAACACGGTAAGGGTAAGAATCGCTCCGGAGCTAATTCTGAAGATATAATAATCAAGGTTCCCTTAGGAACTTTGATTTGGAATAATAAAAAAGCACATATTTTAGCTGATATGAATATTGTAGGAAAGAAAATTTTACTTGCCAAGGGTGGTATAGGAGGAAGAGGGAATGCTTCTTATAAAACTTCTACTAATCGGACTCCCAGACAATTTCAGCCGGGAATTAGCGGTGAAGAACTCTGGGTTTGGTTAGAGTTACAACTTTTAGCAGATATAGGGTTATTAGGATTGCCTAATGCCGGTAAATCTACACTTTTAACTGCATTTAGCAATGCCAAACCTAAAATTGCTGATTATGCTTTTACTACTCTCATTCCCCAATTAGGAGTAGTTAGATTTGGCAACAATAGTTTTACCGTTGCTGATATTCCTGGATTAATTCAAGGTGCACATGAAGGAATCGGCTTAGGTACAAGATTTTTAGGACATATCAAAAGATGTAAATTTTTAATACATTTAATAGATATCTCTCAAAAAGATATTATCTCTAATTATCAAACCATTTTAACCGAATTAAAAGCATACTCTACTGAATTAAGCAACAAGCCTCAAATTATAGTTTTTAATAAAATAGATTTAATCTCAGAGGTAGAATTAACCAAGAAACTTAATGCTTTTAGTAAAAAAGTAAAATGTAAAGAAATCTATAGTATTTCGGCATTATCTAAAAATAATTTAGAGACTTTATTAAAAGATATTATGAAATTTTTAAATGAGAATACTGCTAATACAGAGAAATCTTTAAGCTGGTCTCCTATTTGAAGATTTTATGATCTCTCTAAAAATCATCTGAGAATTCATACTTACCATACTTACGATACCTATTTTTAATTCTTTTTCTAATTACTTCCATAGCTTGATTATATGTATTTGCATACCTGTCTTTGTACATATCTATTAATCTTCTATCCTCTTCTATATAATCTTGCTCATTAGTATCCTCATCATAACGTCCTATAATACGGTCAACTCTTCTTAAAAATCTATCTTCTATTGCCTGGAGAATCCATCTCTCCTCGTTATTCTCTCTATTAGCATATTCTTGATAAGAAGAATTATTCCCCATGCCCCATTGATAATTCAATAAACCTCTGTATCTATTTTTATAACGGGAAGGTCTTCTATCTCTATATTTAGTATCATATTTATTAAGCAACTCTCTGATCGGAGTAAATTTTTTCGGTGTTTTTGGGCAGTAATCGTTGTAGCAATAAGATGGTTGTCTCTGCATATTTTCTCTACAAGCACAACTCTCAGAGCCATTTGTAAGAGAATCATAATAATAACAGGGTGGTAGAGAATAATAATCCTGATAGTAATCACTATCGTATAACTTATTTATTCTGTATCGTTTATTTCTATAACCTCTATTTCTAGAATAAGGACTGTCTTTTTGTATTTTAAAACGAGAATAGCGTCTTAAAAAAAAATCATCATATTGTTGCATTATTCTTCTAACCCTCAAAAAGAAAAATTATAATTTTTCTATATGTGCTTTTATTTAGTGTACAATTTAAAGTAAGAAAATACAATGGTAGCAACATGTTAAATCAATTAAGAAACCTTAATTACCTAGCTGAGAGTACTTTTAGCAGATTAGGAAAAAACCTAAAAATAGGGATTTTAGGAGGTTCCTTTAATCCCCCTCATAACGGGCATTATAATATCTCTTGTGAGGCAATTAAGCGTTTAAATTTAGACTTAGTTTTATGGTTGGTAACTCCTTTAAATCCTTTGAAGAGTAAAAGTAGTTTACAATCGCTTAAAACCCGTTTAGCTCAATGCAATACTCTAACTAAATACTATTATAAGATTAAAGTGTTAGGGCTTGAAGAATCTTTTACGCATCACTATTCTTACTTAACCCTACTGACTTTAACTAAGCTTAGTTCTTCGGGAACACAGTTGTTTTGGATTATGGGAGAAGATAACCTCTTACATTTTACCAAATTTAAATATTGGCAACAGTTTATAGAAAATTATAAAATTGTAGTATTTTCTAGGAATACTGCTTTAGCTACTTCTGCCTCCGTTCAGAACGTACCATCTTTTAAAACATTATTTAGTAAATGTGCTATAATATATAGTAATAATAGATTACAGAATAATAATTCTTTAAATTTAATAAAAAAA
>NZ_DBKDTU010000009.1:0-4635 GCF_055505085.1 Candidatus Hepatincolaceae symbiont of Strigamia maritima | reverse complement strand
TATTTATTATATCAAAATGCCTTATCAGGTATTTTTATTTGCATCTTGATTCTAATTTTTAAAATGTATGTTGCTATCAGCATGTATTATCTTTCTATAAACCAACCTAATTCTAATGAATTTGATAGATTATTCCATTCTTGATTCTATATATTTTAAGGTTTATAATTCAATAACTCTGATATCTTCTATTTGTAACCTCCTTAAAACTTCTAAAAATTTTAGGATACATAAAGTATTGATTCGATTTTTACTACCAACAAAACCTATGATTTATAATTTATGATATTTCTTATTAAGCTATGTTGTATTATATTCAAAATAAGAAATAATAATAGTATTTTTTTGAGTAGTGAGATGATTATAAGGTTTACTCTTTTTAGGTAGTTTGCTTCTTGAGTTTTAGTTGTATTAAAAAATTTTTTAATAATTCCGTGTGGTTGCAACAACTTAAATCTATTAGATATTTTATCATGAGAATCTATTACTTTTACAACAGTATCTAGTAAAAATTCTAAGATTTTTGATTGAAAATATAATGAATAATTACTATATCTATCTGCTGTTTACTACATATGTTCTTAAGTTTTCCCACAACCCTTCCTCATACCAGGCATCCTTCTTAAACATTCCTAACTTATCTGGTTTTGTTACTTTGAGATTCCTTAATAATTTGCAAACCATTACACTCTTGTTGCATTTCCTCAAGATAGTGCTTTTGAGCAGGATTCTCTACCATACCTTCAAAAAAATCATAATAAAAAAATATATATCTTTTCTACCTAATATCCTTACCTTTCTAAAATTTACCCTTCTCTACACCTAGCTTAACTCAATTACTCATAATAATTATTAAGTTTTCTAACTATACCTTGTAAAGTTTTAACTTCTTGGCTACTGAGGGAAGCTTTTAAAAAAATATTTCTAAGATTTCTTCTCATAATAGTTTCTTTTTCAGGTATAGAGAAAAAATTTTGTTCCTTTAGTCTTGCTTCTAAAAAACTTAAAAAGTAATCAAGTTCTTTAAAACTTGCTAACTCTTGATATTCTTTATTATTTATTACATTATTTATCATATTACTTGATATATTTTGCCGAGAAACCCTTAAAGAATTCCAACTATAGCAAATTAATAATACTGCTTGAGCTAAATTTAAGGAAGAAAATTTAGGATTAGTATTAATATGAATAACATGATTAGCATAATTTAAATCATCATTACTCAACCCGCTCTTTTCACAACCAAACAAAATGCCTAACTTACAATTAACAATCTCCCTCTGTTTATCAAAAGCAGCCTCTAAATTACTAAGAGGTTTATTCAAATCTCTAATTCTTTGTGTGGTAGCAAAAACATATTGTAAGTCTGCTACTGCGACTTTTAAATTTGAAAAAATTGTAGCTTTATCTAAAATAATTTCTGCCCCTGAACTTGCCCTATAAGCAATTTTATCTAATTCTTGTTGAGGATTAACCAGCCATAAGTTGTCAAATTTAAAATTTAACATAGCCCGTGCTACCATGCCGATATTTTCGGCAAGTTGCGGATTAACTAAGATAATAACTGGGTTATTCATAGTATAATTAGCCTTTTAGAAAATAAAAACTTATTGGTAGATTGTAGTTTAACACAGATTAAAATATAGAGAGAAGAATTTAATACGGAATGGTATCTTAAGAATTTCTTCAGAAGAACTATACTTAATCTAACTAACCATTGTTGTAAATATATTGATATTAGTATAACAAAACAAGCCTAGCTTAATACCCGTAGATTACTTTTTTTATCTCAGCTACACTAGCACTATCAGCTTCATAAATTGGGTTTTGATTTCTAACAAGATTTTTGAGGGTTTTAGGTTCTAAATCAAATTTAATCTGATAAATCCAATAATCGGCAATAACGTTAGCTACAAAATTTTTGGTTTCTCGAAAAGGAATACTCTCTATAAAGAACAAAGGATCTTCTACTTGGCGATGAGATTGTCTTTTCCAATTTCTAACATTAGAAAATCCGCCGTTCCAACCACCTAGCACGTAAATTAAATTTCCTCCTGCTGCCGGATTATCTATTAACATTTGCAGATATTTCTGCCCTAAATCCATATTATACTTAGGAACATTTAATCTCTTTAGGTTAGTATCATCATAACCGTATCTTTTCATAACCATTGCAGCAGTAGTTGGCATTAATTGCATTAAACCTTTTGCTCCAACCCAACTCTCTGCATAGGTATCAAAATTAGACTCTCTTCTAATTACGGCTAAAACTAAAGTAGGATCTAGCTCATATCCGTTATTTGGTTCAGAATTTACCACCGGATAAGAATAATCTATTAGACCATAATAACTCCCGCGTACCCCAGACATTCTATAGCTAAGCATCGGCATATTCGTATTATCTACTATATAAATTAACCCCTCAATTAAGCTATTTACTGCTTCAGTATTTTCAAGAGAATCTAGCTCATACTGCATCATCATTAAAAATTCTTTTTGTGAATACTCAACTAACCCAACTTGTAATAAGGCAAGCCCTATGATACCATGTCTAGTATCGATTAAAGAATCTAAATAATTCCCAGAAGGTTCAAAGACCGAATTATTAAGGTTTATAGTAACACCTAATTCTTCAGAGGCTAACAACCCATAGAATCCATAGGTATAGGTAGAAGTTACAGCCAGATTATAATAATAGGCATCATATTTTCCTAAAACTAAATTAGCCCTAGCAGCCCAGTATCCTGCTCTAGCTATGTTGTAAATCGGAAATTTTTCTTTATTTGCTACCACAAATCCAAAACTATCAGCTGCTTGCTGATACTGATGTTGCCTCCAATAGGATAAACCTAGTACTATCCAAGCATCAGCAGCACTATCATAGGAACGTACTAAAGCCTTTTTAGCCCATTGTTGTGCAAAATCATCTCTACCATCCATAAAATAAGAAGTAGCTAATCTAGTACTATAATAATCATAAGCTTTAGGATTTAAAAGTTTTTTCGCTTTTTTATCTTCTAATAAATTCTTTACTATTTTAGTTTTACCCTTCCTGAGATACTTATCTATACTTTTAGCATAATTATTACTAATCTCAGGAGCTGTTACGGTAAAGATATTATTCTCAATTAAAGCATTACTTTCTTTAAGTTTACTATATCTGTTATAAATAGGCACTAAAGGTCCCCAGTTAATTACTGTAGGAATATTAATTTTTTTCTTTTCTTTATTACTAGCTATATTTCTAGCTAATAAATAAATATTCCTAGCAGCACCTAAGTCTCCGTATTCCTTTAACCAATTATTTAATTCTATAAAAGTAGCCTGATAATGTGCATTAGTATACCTAGCATAATAAACATACCCTAATAACAATTTATTACCTAATTTAAGGATTATTTTATCGGCATCTTTATAGTTATTTTGTGCTTCTAATTGAAAAATTTTATGGTAAAGCTTCACATCTTCTTGGGATAAAATTTTAGGTATTTTATTATATAAATTAATGTCCACAGTATTAGGAATAGCATATTTCGTAATAACTTCTTGAGTATTAGCAAAATTCTTCCCAACAAAGCTTAGTATCAAAAAATAAAACACTACTAGTACAATTATAGTTGTTTTCATTTTGTGTAAAATATCCATAACTATAAATTTATACCTAATTCTTTAATTTTATGTTTAATTTCTAACAAATCAAACCAAAATACCTTCTTCTGGCTAGGATTCCTTAGTAAATATGCAGGATGATATATAACCCTTATTAAAACACATTTTTTATCATTAGTAAACCCAAAATTTCTTTCATGCCAGAGAGATCTTAATTTACTAATGGAGGTGTCTTCTTCTAATAAATAATTAGCAGAAACCTTACCTACTCCTATAATAATTTTAGGATTAACTACTTCAATTATTTTTTTAACAAAAGGAGTACATAAAACTATCTCACTTTGAGTAGGATTCCTATTCCCTGGAGGTCTCCAAAAAATAGTATTAGTTATAAAACTATTTTCTCTGGTTAGATTAATATCTTTTAGAGCTGTAGTTAATAATACTCCACTTCTTCCTACAAAAGGTTCCCCTAGTAAATCTTCATCTGCTCCGGGAGCTTCTCCCAAAAATAAAATCTCAGCACTATGATTTCCTACTCCGAATACGGTGTTATTGGCAGTTTTTTTTAAAGTACATGCCTCAAAATTATTAAGAATTACTCTAACTTCTTCTAAAGTATTAGCTTCTGTCAACTGTTGAGTTACCTTTTTAATAACCAAAGAGTAATTTATCTCAAAGAGTTTAGAATCTGCTAATTCCGTGGGTACACTAGAGTTTACTTCAGTGTTTTCCCTTATGTTAGTAGTTATATCTGAGGGTACTACGTTTGGTACTCCTTGTGCTAATTGTACTATTTCTGCATGGTTAGTTGTTATATGATCAACTTTTACAACATTAATTCCTAAAGTTGTGGTATTAATAGCATTCTTCTCAAAACCCTTCTGATTTAAACTTACCGGTTCTAAAAACTTAGTTTTTGAAACTAAATAATCAATACCAACATTCTTATAGGTAATTAATAAAGATTTTAACTGTTTCCGTTTATCTTCTATCATAAGCTCTTAGACATTATTAATTGTTTTT
>NZ_DBKDTU010000008.1:0-4637 GCF_055505085.1 Candidatus Hepatincolaceae symbiont of Strigamia maritima | reverse complement strand
TATTTTTTAGAATATTATGATGTTTATTTGAAAGGCTAGCTTGTGAAAATATCTCATATATTAAAGATAAATCTTCTTCTTTAGTCATTATATTTTTTATTTCAATTGATAGTTTATTAACAAATTCTTCTAAGTTCTTATTTGCTTTTTGTCTAAATATAGAGAAATAGTAGTTATTAACATTATTTTTCCCACCAATATTAGCTTCAATCCCTGTGTTATGTGAGGCAATATCTACTTGATTATTAGAAAGTAAATTAAATGTGGGGTTAATTTCCATGAGAATTTTATTTATGTCTTCTGTTGGAAGAGACTTTAAGTATGTAATTGTTCTTTTTTTCTCTAAATCGTTGGTCATGTAGTTCTCCTTTAATAAAATTACTTTTTGAATAAAAAAATATTATCATATTTACCTACGAATTCATACTTTAAATTCACAAAATAATCTTATGAATTCACATCTATTACTTATAGATTTCATGCTGTAATTTACCACTATCTACCAACAACTTCTACCAGTATATACCTGCACATTTACTGGTAAATGGTTATAACAAATACCAATTTATCTACTGGTATTTACCAATACGAATTACCAACTTTCAATAAAACATTTACCGATACTATTACCAATTATTTTTTTATTTAATTGAATTTATTTTCAATTTTCCAGGTATCACTCGAACAACTTATTATGTAAGAAAAAATAAGTTAAGTTATAACCATAATTAAAAAATAATGTGGAAGATATGAATATTATATTACATGGAATTAAATCATCCAAATTAAATTTTTTGGAAAATGCAGAAGGTAATTATACAGCACCTTTACAGATAGTTATTTTACCAAAATCACCAATTGTTGGAAGAGATGGTAGAGAGTTCATTTATAACACACAGGAAGTATTAGATAGCTTTGTAGAAAACCAAGCAGATTTACCAATTGATATTGAACATGCCACAGAACTAAAAGCACCTAAAGGAGAATACAGCGGTGCGGTTGGTTGGGTAAAATCTGTTCAAGCAGGAATAGATGGGGAGGTAATAGCAAACTTAGAATGGAATGGAAGTTGTTTTGATTTAATAAGTAAATCATATAAATATTATAGCCCAGCATTTGAAGTAGATGATGATAATAAGGTAATTAGACTAACATCGGTTGGTTTAACTAATCGTCCAAATTTTAAAGTACCAGCTTTAAATAGTAGACAAAGCAATTCAATTAACCGCATTAAAGGAGGCAAAAAGTTGAAAAAATTAGCAAGAGTGCTTAATTCAAAAAAAAGCAGAAACGAAAAAGAAATAACCGAAGAGCAATTGATAGAAGAGGCTAAGGATGTTTTAGATTTACCAGAGGATGCAAGTATAAATGAAGTTATAGAAGAAATTGCAAAAGTGGTAGATGAGGTTGAAGAGCTAAAAAAAGATGAAGAAGGTAGTACTTCTACTAATGCCGAAGGTGATATACCAGCAAGTATTATAAGTGCGTTAGACTTACCAGAAGATGCAACAATTGCTGATGTAATAGACGCAATTGATAAATTAAAAGGTGGTAGTTCTGATGGAGGTGAGGCAGAAACCAATAGTAAAACAGTTAAAGCCTTACAAAGTGAAGTGAAGAAGCTAACTAGTATTATTAATTCAGATCGCCGTAATGCTTTAATTGAAAAAAGAGATAGGGTTTTAAATTCAGCAATTGAAGATGGAAAAATTAGCCCAGCTACTAGAAGGTCTTTTGAATTATCTTTAAATTCAGAAGAAGTACTAAATACTTTTATTGATGAAATGAAAAATGCACCATCAGTGTTTGCAAAAAGTATTAAGAAACCAGAGGGATATAATAATTCAGGTTCAATTTTAAACTCTGAGCAAAAAGAGTGGTGTAAGAGAAATGGCGTTAAAGAAAAAGACTATGCAAAAACCCAAAGCAAAATATTAGGCAATTAAAGGAGTAAATAATTTATGGCTAAATACGATTTAACATATCAAAGAGTAACTGACCTCTCAACCCAAGTAGTGGTTAAATTTCAAAAAGGGTTAGATGAATATCAACCTGTATATTCAAAGATTGCCCCAACATTTGAGAGTAACTCTAGAGCAAACACTTACCCAATAGGAAGAGTACCGGCTATTAAAGAATGGTTGACTGATACAGAGAGAGAAATTATGAAAATGGGTGAAGCTCATTATACTTTAGTTAATAGAAAATTTGAGTCAACCCTTGTAATAGATAGGGAAGATATTGAAGATGACCAAACCGGTTTTTATGAGTATCAGGCAGAGGCTTTAGGCAAAGAAGCAGCTCAACATCCGGATCATTTATTAAGTGAGACTATTCTAACAGGATTTACAGATACAGGTTTAGGTTATGATAAAGTTCCATTCTTTAGTGATGCTCATTCATGGGGAGCAAGTGGTACATCTTTAAATAATTTTCAAGCAGGCACAGGTGAGCCTTGGGTTTTAATAGATAGTACAAAATCTGTTCCTGCATTTTTCCGTCAAAATAGGGATGAGTATAAAATGGAAAAACCAACTGACCTTTCAGAATTTACTTTTATGAAAGATAAATATTTATTTGGTATTAGGGGGCGTAGTGCTTTTGGTTATGGGTTATGGCAATTTGCTTTTGGCTCTAAAGCTGAACTTAACGAAGATAATTTTATAAATGCAATGCAAAGTATGATGGAGCTTAAAAAATACAATGGTAATTTTATTGGAGCTAATCCAAACATGTTACTTGTTGGTCCTAAAAACTATGTGAAAGCTAAAAAGTTATTCCAAGCTCAGTTTATTAATAGTACAGATAATATTTGGTATAACCAAGTAGAAGTTGTGTTGTTATTAGGTTTAGTTGCAGATACCCCAAAACCTGAAGGAAGAACTGACCTTAATTTATTACTGAATAAAGAAACATTAAGTAAAGAGAGTCCTATTACTGCAGAAATAGTGGAAGATAAAGGAGCAAGTAAATTTGTAAAAGTAGGGGAGGTTGAGTTTGAAGTGCTAAATAATCAAATAAGAGCAGATGGTAGTTTAACTCAAGGTGGTATAGATAAATATAACCAAGCTAAACAAGGTTAGTAATATGGCTTATGCAACTTTAGATGATTTATATCAAACATATACAGAGGCTGAAGTTAAAAAGCTATTACCTGATAGAGAGGACACAAGTCCTCTTGTCAGAGCCTTAGAAAATGCAAGTAGTGAAATAGATGGGCATATAAATAAAAGATATAAAACTCCATTGAAAACAGTACCAGCAATAATTAATGAATGGGTTTGCACAATTGCTTTTTATAAAAGGTCTTTAGAGTATGGAAAAAATTTAACTGAAGAAAGACGTAAGAGGTATGAAGATATATTTAGGTATTTAATGGACATAAATAACGGGAAAGCAACAATTCCAGAGTTAGAAAATAGTGAGGGAGAAACTGAAGCTCCAAAAGGCAAAGGACAAATAAAACTAATACAAGATAGACGTAGTAGGTTATTTAGCAGACGTACAATGGAAGGCTTGTAATGAGTAACGGTAATGCCCAGTTTAATGTAGATTTATCTGCTTTTCCAGAGATACAAGAAAAAATAGAGAAGCTAACTTTAAATAATAAAGATAAATCTATTTTATTAAATAGTATAGGGGCATTAGTTATTCAACAAACTCAAAAGAGATTTGAAACTAAAGTAGACCCAGATAATAGAGCATGGCAGAACTGGAGTCCATCTTACAAACTTACAAGACACGATGGACATATGATATTAGAAAATACAGGATACTTAGTTAATAGTTTTGTCAGTGAAATAAGAGGTAATGAGGTAGAAGTTAAAAGTATAGAGCCTTATGCAGCAACTCATAACTATGGTGATGATAGAGAAATAACTAGAAAAACTAAAAGTGGTAAGCAAAGTAAAGCATTCAATAGAAATATTCCACAAAGAAAGTTTTTAGGAATAAATGAAGATGATAAGATCGAGATTACTAACACAGTTTTAAATTATATAGAGAAGAAATATGTCAACGTATAACAAATTATTACAAGCAATAAAAATAACTCTATCAAATGAGTTTAATGTAGGTATCGAGCATGCTTTATTAAATGAAGTTAAGATAATGGGTGGTGGCTTTAACGGTGTGCAAGATGTATTGAATTTTAGTAATGATGCACCTTGTGTTGGTATTGGTATAAGAGGGGTTCCTGTAAGTAGTAGAAATTATGGAGACCAACTTGAAAGTGTAGCAGATTTTTCATTATATCTAATTACAACTGATTATGGAAAAGAGAATAATGGAGATGGAGTATTAGAAGCTCTATCACTTTTAGAGAGATTAAAGCTCATTATTAAAAATGGTAAATGGAATTTAGAAGAAGTTTGGCAAACAGAAGATAATAGTATTGTTTGCAACAATTATTATTCTCCTGAGTTTTATCAAAACGGAATAATTCTATGGGAAATAACATGGAGACAAAAAATCCTTTTAGGACATAATAAATGGGAACAAAAACCAATCCAAATAGATAAGGCAACAGTAAATACAGATATTCAAGATAACGTCAATATAGAAACAATAGTGTTTAGTGTAGATAAAAATAAGGTAAGAAAAGAGTATTAAGAATTACTTCTTCTTAGAGTTAACAA
>NZ_DBKDTU010000007.1:0-4656 GCF_055505085.1 Candidatus Hepatincolaceae symbiont of Strigamia maritima | reverse complement strand
ATAAAAAGAATTTTTTAACAAATACTAATTAAGGATGTATAAGTGTTAATTAGCAAGAAGCCACAAGATTTTTACGAAATAATCTTAAAATTACAAGAATATTGGACCAAACAAGGTTGCACATATCTAATGGCTTATGATTTGGAAATGGGGGCGGGAACCTTTCATCCTCAAACCATAATAAAATCCTTAGACTCAAAACCCTGGAGTTGTGCCTATGTGCAACCCTGCCGTAGACCAGTAGATGGTAGATATGGAGAAAGTCCTAACCGCTTACAACATTATTATCAGTTTCAGGTTCTGATTAAACCGGCCCCTAAGAACATTCAAGAGATTTATTTAGAAAGTTTAGCTGTATTAGGAATAAATTCTCAAGAGCATGATATTAGATTTGTAGAAGATGACTGGGAAAGCCCGACTTTAGGAGCCAGCGGTTTGGGGTATGAAGTTTGGTGTGACGGAATGGAAATCACACAATTTACTTATTTTCAAACCGTAGGAGGCATTGCCTGCAATGAAATTCCCATAGAAATTACCTATGGTTTAGAGAGGCTTGCTATGTATATTTTAGAATGCGATAATGTGTATGACTTACCTTATAATAAAGCAATGAAAGTTTCCTACGGTGATATTTACTTACAGTCGGAAAAAGAATTTTCAGCCTATAATTTTGAGCATGCTGATACCGCATTTTTATTACAAGAATTTGAAATTTCTCAGAAACAGTGCAAAATATTATTAGAGCAGAAATTACCTTATCCGGCTTATCATTTTGCAATTAAGGCAGGTAATTATTTTAATGTTTTAGATGCCGGAGGTAGTTTAGGGGTAAATGAGCGAACTCTTTACATTGAAAAAATCAGAGAAATGGTAAAATTGTGTTGTCTTTTATATTTAGAAAACTTTAAGGAAGTACAAATTAAAGAAGAGCAAATTAAAGAAGAAAAACAATCATGAATAAATTATTATTAGAAATTTATACCGAAGAAGTTCCTTATAGTTTGCAAAAACAGGCACAAACAGATTTAGCTAAACTTGCTACTAACTATTTTTCTCAAGCAGATATTCCTTTTACTAAATTAGCAGTGTTTTCCTCCTCCCAAAGATTAACCCTTTATCTAGAAGGTCTGCCTTCACAAATAATTGATACAACCGAAGTAAGAAAAGGTCCTGCAGTAAATGCCCCTAAGGTAGCAATAGAGGGATTTATGAAAAATTCTCAAGTGAGCCTAAATGATTTACTTATAAAAGATACGCCTAAGGGTATTTTTTATTTTGCTAATATTGTAAAAAAAGGTGGTAAATTAATAGAATTATTACCTAAGATTATACAGAATGAACTTTTGTGTAAACTTAATTTTAAGAAGTCTATGTTTTGGAATAGCAGTAAAATTGCCTGGGGGAGGCCTATTAGAAATATTCTAGCTTTATTTAATTCCGAAGTAATTCCTTTAAATTTTGCAGAATTAATTAGTAATAATACCACTAAGGGACACAGATTCTTAGCTAATAAAATTCTAACTATCAATAATCCTGATGATTATTTTAAATTATTAGCAGAAAATTATGTAATTCTGGATTTTTCTACCCGCAGAAATAGTATTGTTGCTGGGACGGAAAAAATTGCAACTGAGCAGAGGATAACTTTTTTGAATAATCATAAGATATTAGATGAAATAGCATACTTAGCTGAATACCCTGTGGTTTTGCTTGCAAAAATAGAGCAAAAATATATGGAGCTACCCAAAGAGCTTTTAATAAACATTATGGCTAGCAATCAAAGATATCTAAATTTTATTAAAAAAGACGGTAGCTTATCCCCGTATTTTGCCATTGTAACTAATATTATTACTAATGTTGCTACCGCTAAGAGTAATCAGAATATGATTTCTCAGAATATAATTTCAGGGAATTTAAAAGTTTTAAAAGCTAGGCTAGAAGACGGTTTATTTTTTTATAAGCAAGACCTTAAAAAACCTCTAAGTAGTAAAGTTGAGGCTCTTAAAAAAATTAATTTCTTTGAAGGCTTGGGTTCTTTGTTTGATAAAAAAGAGCGAGTAAAATTGCTTTTAAGAGAGCTGTTTAAAACAAGAGTTACCAAGATTAGAAGTCTTTCTACTGCACAAACTCATTCTAAATCCGCACGTCCCAAACAAGCCCATCACGAACAAATACTTACTCAAGAAACCATAGAGCTACTTGGTAACTTATATAAAGCTGATTTAAGTACTGCTTTAGTCGGTGAAATTCCGGAACTGCAAGGAATTATTGGATATTACTATTTTTTAGATGAAGTACTTTTAACGGAAAAAAATCTGCACGTAGATGCTCTACAAGAGAACAAAGTTCAAGATGTAGAGATAGCTTCATTAGTAAGTTTTCCCCAAACAGCTATGCTTCAAAAACAACCCCACGGCAAATTGCCACACCAAGAACTCTTACCCCAAGAATTACTGCAATTTTCTACAGAAATACAGCCTAAGAGCGAGATAAAGATAGCAAAGGCAACAATAGCAATAGCAACAGCTGTCAAAGAGCATTATAAACCCTTAGGGAGTGAAGATGATTTACCAAGTAATCTTTTAGGGGCAAAACTAGCAGTTTCAGATAAATTAGATACCCTAATTAGTTTCTTCTCAATTAATAAAAAACCTACCAATAAGGGGGATCCGTTTGCTCTAAGAAGAACAGCTTTGGGAATTATTCGTATTTGTATTGCTTATGAGCTTAATTTGGTATTAGATAAGTTTATAACTCAAGAGCTAAAAGAATTTTTTCTAGAGAGACTACAAGTTTATTTAAAGGGATTAGGGCATAATCAATTTGTGGTTACAGCCGTTTGTAATAGTAAATTTGAGCTTAATATTTTAGAAATTAATAAAAAGATTCTTTTTCTTGAGGAATTTATTAAAACTAAGGAAAGTATAAGTTTTATTGGAACTTATAAACGTTTGGCAAACCTTATTAAGCATAATATTATTAGTTCTACCACGATTGCTAAAAATTTATTAGTAGAGGAAGCCGAACAGAAGTTATTTCAAAACTTTAACAATCTTACTTTAAAACTAAATACTGCGGTTGCTGAATATAATTACGCAGTAGCAATAAACTTATTGCTACGTATAGTAGCAGATATTAATACTATGTTAGATAGCGTTATGGTAAATGCTGAGGATAAAAATCTTAAAAATAATCGCCTAAGATTATTAAATAATATTTTAGTAGCAATACAAAAAATTGCATATTTTGAGATTATAAATAGCGATTAAAGAACTAATTACAAAGCGATTCAAAAGGAATTGCAGAACAGTTTAATGAAGGTAGAGTGCTTTGCACGGTACGCAAAGGATCTGAAAAAATACAGAATCTACCAAAAAGAAGGAGTTTATTATTAAACCATCTCTTTAGGATTAACCCATTTATCAAAATCCTCAGCACTCACCAACCCCAAAGTAAGACTAGCTTCTTTTAAGGTAGTATGATTCTTATGGGCGTATTTAGCAATTTGAGCAGCTTTATCATACCCTATATGTTTATTTAATACGGTTACTAACATTAAAGATTGCTCCATTAGAGTTTGAATTTTTTTATGATTAGGCTTAATATCGTTTAAGCAATGCTCTACAAAACTATTAATCGCATCTGATAATAATTGGATTGAATTTAGAAGATTAAAGATAATTAGCGGTTTATAAACATTTAATTCTAAATGTCCGTTCATACCGCCTAAAGTTATAGCAAAATGATAGCCCATAACTTGGCAACAAACCATAGTTAAAGCCTCTATTTGAGTAGGATTAGTTTTTCCGGGCATAATAGAAGAACCTGGTTCATTTTCAGGAATTATCAATTCATAAATCCCAGCTCTAGGACCACAAGATAACAGCCTGAGATCATTAGCAATTTTATTTAAAGCCGTAGCTAAAACATTTAGAGAACCTGAGAAATTTACTAAATCATCATGACTAGCAATAGCTGAGAACTTATTATTAGCACTTTTAAAGGGAAGTTTTGTATACTGAGCAACGGAGTTTGCAAAAGTAAGTGCAAATTTAGGGTCGGTATTAATTCCGGTACCCACAGCAGTTGCCCCCTGTGCTAAGAAATATATATGCTTTAAGGAATCCTCAATATAATTACGAGTTTGTAATATTTGTGCCTGATAAGCTGAAAATTCTTGGGATAATGTTAAAGGGGTAGCATCTTGCATATGAGTTCTTCCAATTTTTATGATGTCTTTGAACTCGGTAATTTTCTTAGATAAGGTTAGAGATAATTTATCTAGTGCCGGTAAAAGCTTTCTCTGAGTTAGTAAAATTGTTGCTATATTCATAGCAGTGGGGAAGACGTCATTTGAAGATTGTCCTTTATTAACATCATCATTAGGATGAATCGGATTCTTACTGCCTAATTTTCCACCTAATTTCTCAATGGCTTTATTACTAATCACCTCATTAATATTCATGTTGGTTTGTGTACCGGAGCCGGTTTGCCAAACAGATAAAGGAAATTCAGTACTTAATTCATTATTAATAATTTCCTCACAAACCTCAATAATAATATCAGCTTTTTCTTTGCTTAAAATCCCTAAATTACAATTAACCTCAGAGATCGGAAGAGCGTCGTGTAGGGAAAGAGTGTAGATCTCGGTGGTCG
>NZ_DBKDTU010000006.1:0-4721 GCF_055505085.1 Candidatus Hepatincolaceae symbiont of Strigamia maritima | reverse complement strand
TAATAGAATATAAACCATATTTTACATATTTACAGATGTCTTATTTAAAGATAAATACATTAAAACTAAACATAATCTTTTTTATTAATTACTTAAATCGTTGTAGAAGAAAGATTATAGGTGTAATTAAAGAACACGATAAGGTAAGGTTATACTTATTTAATTTAGAGTTAGTTATTAATCGACGACAATAAACTAGAAGTTATTTTGTACACTAATATTTTTGCATGTAATTTAGTAAAATTTAAGGGTAATAGCAAAAAATAAAAAAATATAGTATGGTATAAGAAATAAGCATTTTTATGTTGCTTTAAGTATAAAATAATATAAAAATTGTAATCGTAAAGTTATGTTTAATGATACACAATATAAGGAGTTGTTATGAGATATATACTAGCTATATTTTTACCGTTTATAGTATTCTTTACAATAGGTAAGCCGTTTTCCGGTATTATTGCTTTAATTTTGCAAATTACTATTCTGGGATGGTTTATTGCAACTATTTGGGCAATGTTTGCCGTAAATGATTATCATACTAAAAAACTGTTCAGAGCATCAATCAGAGATTCCTATAACCCTTAAGGTAAGTATCATGCTTTCTAATGATGAAAAACCTACTCTGCAAAGTAATACAGCAGGGCACTTGATGTCAGGTAATTCCGGGGATGCTCTGGAAAAGCAGGTAATAGCCCTATTACAGGCTGATAATCTTAACCCTATTCTAGAAATAATTTATGATTTATATCCGGAAGAAGTTATTAACTTATTAGAAGTTCTGGATGATAATCAGATAGATGTTATTCTAAGTTCTTTAGATGAGGTTTTCTTAAAAGATTTAGTACTTTGGTTAAGAGGTGATTTGTTTCAAAGAGTTAAAGAAAAGAAGGGTATGAATTTTATTATAGCTAGCTTAAAGGATGTAAGTGATGATGATTTAACAAATTTAGTCAGAGATCTTAATCCTTCCGAAAAAGAGCAACTCTTACATTCAATTTCCTTTTATAAAAGAAGAACCTTAGAGAATTATTTAAATTATAAAGAAGATAGTGCTGGGCGATTAATGCAAAGCCTAGTAATTAGTATTCCAAAGGATTGGAAAGTATCTCAGGCTATTTATTATATTAAAGAAATAGCAGATTTTGAGATCTCTAATATTCCGGAAAATCTACATGATATTTTTATAGTAGAGGAAAAGGGTAGAGTAATTGGTAGAGTACATTTAAGTAGCCTAATTATTAATGAGCACAGTACAAATGTTTTAAATATTATGGATAATAACTTTAAAACTATTCCTGTAGATATGGACCAAGAAGAAGTAGCTCTACTTTTTAAAAATAGAGACTTTGTATCTGCAGCAGTAGTTGATAATGAAGGGGTACTTTTGGGGGTAATTAATATTGATGACATTGTAGATGTAATTTATAAGGAGCATGGGGAAGATATTTTATTAATCGGAGGAGTAAATCCTAGTGTGGTAGGTGGATATAAATATCTTAGCTTATTTAAAGCAAGTGCTACAAGAATAAGATGGTTAATGTTCAATTTTACTGGAGCTTTGATTATTCCTGTAATTGTAGGAGGGTTTGAGAGTATACTTACTAAGCATATTATTTTAGCAGGATTAATTCAAATGGTGGTCTCCATTGGGGGAAATGCAGGGTTACAGAGTTTATCAGTAACTCTACGAGGAATTGTTACTAATACTATTACTGTGAATAATGCACTTAGGCAAATTATTAGTGAGCTTAGATTAGCCATGTTAAACGGGATTTTTCTAGCGTTAATCGGTTATGCTCTGGGATATTTTTGGAGCACGGATCTCAAAATTAGTATAGTAATATTTTTATCTATCTTTTGTAATATCTTAGTAGGGGTGATTTTAGGTACCTTTACACCATTATTTTTTAGAAGAATAAAAGTAGATCCCGCAGTAGCATCTTCTGTTTTTATTACTATGTTTACAGATATAATAGGTTTTTTTGTAGTATTATTAATTGCGTATTTAGTTTTATAAATACTTTTATTATTAGGTTATAAGCTTTTGTAAATCTAAAGGTATTTCTAATGTAAAGCTTAGAAAATCCAAGATTCTTTCTTTTTTAATGAAAAAGGTTTCTGTAAAAGGTAGAATAATAATACTAATACAAAAGCAATAAAGATACTCATAAGAGTAGATAGAATATGGCTATTTTTTTCAGCAAACACTACAACTAGTTGAATAACTTTTATTAAGGAGCAATACATAATGCTCTTTAGTATCGGTATTTTATTACCATTGCGGTTAAAATTAGAATGGGATAAAAAATAACAACTGATTAAAGTAAATAACAAGGGCATAATAGTATTAGCAAAGCGACGATTAATTTCTTTAAAAAAACTAATTCTAGTCTCATAGTAAAGAGTTTCAGATTTTTTTTTAAGATTTTGAACATACATTAAATTTTTATAATTTAACAATTCCCATAGATATAATTCCTTATAACTTGTGCGTTCTATGGGTTTAGTAGGACTTTTAGCAATAGAAAAAGTATATTGAGAAAAATTTAGAAAAGAAATACCTTGATTCTCTTTATCGATTTCTTGAAAATTAGCATTATTCAGATAAAAAAAAATTTGGTCTTCTTTATTAACAATATAACCACTTTTAGCTATAATAGTTATAGGTCCTCTTTTGCCGTACTCATTATAAATTAGGATATTCTCTAGTTGTTTGGAGGGAGTAATATTTTTTATATACATAGTAACCCCTGAGTTAATTTCTATAAACTTTCCGGCTTCAATAACATTAGTATTATAAGTATTTCGTAGATCCTTTCGTAGGGTGTGAAACTCCACATAGGCAGAGGGAATAATATAAGCAGTCATTATTAGGGCAATTATAGAATTAGCAAAACCTATGAATAAGGCAGGGCTTGATAATGATAAAGGAGCAATACCTACTGCCTGCATTACAATAAGTTCTTGGTTATTTTTCATGTAACTCCAAGTAAAAAGTATGGAAATTAAAGCTACAATAGGAAAAGATTCAATGAGTAAAGATGGTACAATTAGAGAAGTTAGTTTTAAAACTGATAATACTGAAAAACCTTGTTTTACTACTAAAATTAGCATATTTAAAGATTTAATAACTAGAGTTAATATAGTTATAACAAACATCAATAATAAATTAGCTACTAAGATACGTTTAAAAAAATATAGTTTGATTTGCATTAGGATTTAATTAATAAGAAGGGTTTAAGTTGCTCTTTACTAAGTTTGAACTGAGTAGTTTCAATCAATTGTGTTGATAAAGTATAAGGAGGATAATTAATAATTAAATTATTATTATCAAAATAAAAGATAGTATTGCGTAGGTCAGGGTTTATATCCCTAAGGATTTTTTTCTCAGTAATAGATTTTCTAATAGTGGTCTCAATAAAATTAACGGCACTAGGTTTAAAAATATCATGAAAAGCTAGTATACTCTTTTTAGGGATATAAATATTAAAGGCTTTGAGGTCATCTTGGTTATTCTCATTAGTAAAGTTTGTAGTGTAAATTACTATACTGAGAATATGGAAGTTATTTTTGTAGACTTTATAATGTATCTTTAAATCTATATTAAAAAACCTATTATTCTTATTTAGATCTAAGGCTAAATCTTCTAATTGAGCAATTTTACTTTTAGCATTAGAGAGAATAAAGTTGTTAAGGCTATTAATATCAGGATTTTTTAAAGTAATTTCAGGAATTTTAACTTCATATTTGAATAAGTTAGTTTGGTTATTTAAGGTTATAGTTTTAACCGGATAGATATTTTGTTTTAATAAAAAATATGCTATTAATAAGATAAATACAAAAGGTATCCATAAATACTTTTTATTTTTCATAAGGTAATTCTCTTAAAAATTATTATTACTGAATTTTATTTAAACGCTTGATTAGAATAAAATTGTTCATTTAAAATTTTTTGTTGTAAATCTTCTATATCATTAAATAGTATAACAAAAGATTGAGTTTTATCTAAGCTAATTTTAGTTTTTTTTATATTAAAAAATTTTTTAAAATCACAATACAAACTAATTTTTCTTTTTTTTGGGTCGCAATTTTCTAACTCAATAGAAGTAGTATTATTAACAATTGCTCCGTGCCAATATAAAGGATTAAAAGGATTAATAGGGGTAATCGCTAAAAGATTAGAATCAATTGGTAAAATTGTACCCTTACAGGCTAAATTATAAGCAGTACTCCCTGAGGGTGTTGATACCAGTACACCATCCCCGATTAATTGAGGAAGCATCACTTTTTGGTTAATTTTTATACTAAGATGGGCAGTATTAGGTGTAGTTCTAAGGAGTGATATTTCATTAAAAGCTAAGGAATATTCAACGTCTTCTTTGTAATTAGTAATTTCTGCACACAAAGGGTTTAAAATAAATTTTTTAGTATTTATTAGTTTGTCTAGTAAATTTTCTGATTTATTAAAGCTATTCAATAAGAAACCTTTATTGCCACAATTAATACCATATAAGGCTGTATTTAGAGGTAAATATTTATGCAGGCAATGTAACATAAAACCATCACCGCCTAAACACACAATTATATCTGCTTCTTCTTCTTTATAAAAAGAATATTTTTGTTGTAAAAAGTTTAGTAGACTAAAGCTTTTAGAGGTTCTGGCAGCAGTAATAGCTAATTTCATATCAATCTATTAATTTTTTTTTTACTAATAGTAGTTTCTA
>NZ_DBKDTU010000005.1:0-1217 GCF_055505085.1 Candidatus Hepatincolaceae symbiont of Strigamia maritima | reverse complement strand
CGCTCTTCCGATCTATGATCATTACCTAGAAAAATTAGAACACAAATATTCTTGTTATGATGCTTATAGTTCCGGATTTATTGATAAATTTATAGATCTTAACATTGCTATTCTATAGTAATTATGATTATTTATTATTAGAATCATATCGAATATGAAGAAGATAGTTATAAATTATCAAATCTTCATGTAATAGTAAAATCTTTAAAATTAAGTATTCGTAATATTCTACAAATTAGTAAGAATATGAAATTATTGTATTAAAAAGTTTTATAATGGTAGGAATAGATAGGATTATAGAGGGACAGTATAGGTAATAATATGGGCAATAGTGGCTTTTTACCCCTAAATAATGGGAACCTGCCATTTAAAACCGCACTTTTTGATAGTAAATGCCACCGACTACATTAAGTTATTGAAAATCTCCGATAATAATCTGAAAAGCAGTAGCAGCTACTAAAGAAGCAGTTTCAGCCCTTAGGATTCTAGGGCCTATCTTAAGAGAAGTAATACTCTGTTGAATTCTTAAAAGCTCTTGTTCTTTTTTACTGAAACCACCCTCAGGACCCGTTAAAAAGCTAATATCCTTCTGTTGCTGTTGTCTTAGAGCAATACTTAGGAATAGTTCGGATTCTTGTTCATTTAACCATAAAATATTCTTAGGATAATTTAATAATAGCTCCTTTAATTTAAGAGTAGGGTTAAGTTTTGGAATATCTATTCTGCCACATTGTTTAACTGCTTGAGTGACTTTTTTTTGTAATTTTTCCAACTCTAAGGGATTATTCACAGTATGTTCGGTAATGACCTGAGTTAATTCTGTTACCCCAATTTCTACTAGTTTTTCAATTAAAAAATCCGTGGCATCCTTCTTTAAAGGAGCATAGATTATGTGTAGAGAATAATTCTTTTTAACATAATCTTGAATTTTATCTAAAATCAGTACTTTGAAGTAGTTCTTTTTAGGTTCGGTAATTTTAGCAACATATTCTCCACTATTATCATTAAAAACACTTACTAAATCTTCTTTTTGTAATTTTAGCACATTTGCTAAGTGGTATCCGTCATTTACATCTAAAATAATCTCTTGATCTTTTTGTAACTTATTTTGCACAAAAAGTCTGGTTTTAATTTTAAAAACCGGTTGTGGATTTATGTCTATCATATTAATTTACTTACTATTTACTAATTTGGTATAAAATATATTTTTATCTAAA
>NZ_DBKDTU010000004.1:0-4808 GCF_055505085.1 Candidatus Hepatincolaceae symbiont of Strigamia maritima | reverse complement strand
CGACCACCGAGATCTACACTCTTTCCCTACACGACGCTCTTCCGATCTCATCTATCGTTAAGTTTTTTACATCTGAGATCTTACTAGTTTCATCAATGCTTAACCTCTCTATCGTTAAGCTTCCTACCTTATATATTTCACTCTGCTGACGCATATATAAGATTTCTTTTACCTCCATAGTTTCTATATTACTTAGTTTATTTTTACTTCCACTAAAGTTTAGCTTTTTTACTGTTACTTTGTTGCTATCTTTAAACTCTAGTTCCCCTCCGTTTATATTAATTTCCCCAAAATTTCCATATTTCATATTTAAAATACCTGGTGTGTCTGGAGCTTGGAAACTTACATTTAACTTCTCAAATTCCACATTGTTATCGGCATTAACTCTTGCTATATCAGCTTTAGTTACATTAAAGTTTAGATTATCGTACTTTTTTTCTGGGGCATTTTTAGTTTCTCCGGAGGTGATATCTAAATCCACAGCATAGCTTAAGCGTATTAATATTAGAAAACTTACACATATTATACTGATTTTTAATAGGAATAATTTTTTGTAATACTTTAACAATGTACTTCTATCTCCTTCATCTTCTTAGAACCCTTGTGATTTAATAACACTTATATCTTTTATTAGTATATCATAAGAATAATCTTATGATATACTTTATTTATTTATTTTTGATAATTGTGCAACTTTATTGCGTTGCAAGCATATGCATTATTATAAAGATTTTATAAATATTTAAAGCTTTGCATTGTTTTACATAAAAGTATATTACTAAATTATTCTTTACTTACCTTATTTTCTTAAGTAAAGTTTTGCTATTGCTCTTACAGATCTGTAACTGCTTCTACAGGTCTTGCCACAACTTTTTCGGTAGGGTTTTTAACTCTTTTGGTTTTATTATATAAAGAAGCCCTCTTCATTTTATAGCCGGTAGTTGCCTCAGCAATTCTTGCAGCTTTACCGGATCTATCTTTGATATAATATAATTTTGCTCTTCTTACCTTACCTTTTTTTAATACAGAAATTTCTTCTATCATTTTAGAGTAATAAGGAAATACACGCTCAACCCCTTCACCGTAAGAGATTTTTCTTAAAGTAAAAGAAGAATTAATACCGCGATTTTTACGGGCTATACAAACCCCTTCAAAGTTTTGAGTTCTATCACCGATTTTAACTTTTACATTAAGTAAATCTCCGGAAGAAAATTCCGGATAGTTTTTATTCTCAGAAAGTTGTTTAATTTGCTCATTTTCAAATTGTTTTATTATGGGATTAGTCATTTTCTGCTCCTTTATTTAGTTTTTTAGCCTGATTATATTTTTTCCATAAATCTGTTCTTCTAGTTTTGGTTAGTTCTTCTGCTGATTTTTGCTGCCATTCTTTAATCTGTCTATGATTCCCGTTTAATAACACCTCAGGCACTCCTAAATCTGCGAAATGCCTTGGTTTAGTAAATTGAGAATGCTCTAAAAGAATATTTTCAAAACTCTCATCCCTAATACTACTCTCAGAATTAACTACTCCCGGTAAGATTCTAACACAAGCATCTACCAATACTTGGGTTGCTACTTCCCCACCTGATAGGATGTAATCTCCTATAGATATCTCTAATGGTTGATATTTTTCTATTATTCTTTGGTCAATCCCTTCAAAATGTCCACAAATTATTGTCATTCCATCTTTTCTCACTAATTGTTTTACTAACTCTTGGGTTAAAGTAATCCCTTTTGGGGTTAAGTATACTAAATTTTTTGAAGATCCCTCATTAAGAGTAGATTCTATTGCACTAGAAAGTATATCGGCTCGCATCAACATCCCTCTACCTCCGCCAAAAACTTTATCATCTACTTTTTTGTGCTTACCTTTACCAAACTCTCTGATATCAAGTACTCTTAAAGACCAGATTTTCTTATCAAGTGCTGTTTTTGCTAAAGAGTACCCTAATATTCCAGGAAACATTTCTTTATATAAGGTTAGAATTGTTATATTATAGGGAGACATTGCTTTATGTTACTTAATTAGTGCTTCATCTTGATAATAATTTAATCTATTAACCATAATGTAGCCTGCTTCTAGATTTATCTCCGGTACTTCTTCCTTAGTAAATCTAACCATAAAGCTTTGATTTGTAAAGGATTTTATTTCTATAATGTCTCCTGCACCAAAATTATAGACACTACATATAGTACCAAGTTCTTGTTTATCTGCATTTATTACCTTAAGTCCGACTAAAGCTCCATACCAAAATTCATCCGTTTCTAAATTTTTAGGAAGTTCAGCTGGTAAAGCATATAGTTCCATTCCTTTAAGTTCAAGTGCTTCATTAACATTATTAATATGCTGTATTTTAGCTATTACACTTCCTTTATGGATATAAGCACCTATTATTGTATAGGCATTATTCATTTTATCATAGAGTTTGTAATCTTTGATAGATAAAGGGCTTTCTGTAAAACTTTTAATTTTTACCTCACCCTTTAAACCCTTAACCCCAACTATTATACCCATACAAAGCATTTTTTCCATGAACTAACTTACCCTTTTGAAGAGTCATCTGCTTTTGAATCTTTTATTTCTTCCTTAATCTTAGAAGGTGTTTCTACCGGTATCTCTTTTAGCGTTTCTTCTAGGGTTATTTTGTTAGTTTCCGGCTCCACTACTTCAGGTTTTTTTTCTGTAGTTTTAGGAATTTCAGTGGTAGTTACTGTTTTATCAACTACTGTTTCAGTTACTGCTTTAGCCACTTTTTCTTCAATTACTGTTTCTTTAGGGGCAGGAGTATCAGCTACTTTTGTTGCCTGCTGAGTGGCAACTTGTTCTTTTAATCTCTCTTGGGCTTTAGCTTTAGGAAGACTCTGTTTAGTTTGGATAGGAATTTCTTTCTTTGGTAACAAACCATTATCTGCTAAAATTTTAGCCACTCTATCTGTAGGTTGTGCTCCTACGGAGAGCCAATATTTAATTTTTTCTATGTCTAAGACCACTCTTTGAGGGTTATCTTTCTCTACCATAGGATTGTATTTACCTAATACTTCTTTATGTTTACCGTCTCTAGGGGCTCTTTTATCTGCTACCACAATGTGATAGTATGGTCTTTTTCTACTACCCCAACGTGATAAACGAATCGCTACTGCCATATTTTATAACTCCTTCTTATAGTTACTGTTGTATTATTGTATTATCAAGAAAATCTTTTTTGAGATTTCACTAAATTCATCATTTGTTTTAAGCCACCGCCTTTAAATTTTTTCATTATCTCAAGCATTTGATTATATTGCTTTAACATAGAATTTAAATCTTGTACTTTTAACCCAGCTCCTTTAGCTATTCTAATCTTACGAGAAGCATTTAAAATCTTAGGATTCTTCTTTTCCTGCTTATTCATAGAGTTAATTAATGCAAGTTGTTTTTGCAATAATTTATTATCCGTATTTGCTGGATTAAATTTTTTGGATAAGGACGAAACTCCTGGTATCATTGACATAATAGAATTTAGACCGCCTATTTTTTGCATATTTTTTAATTGTTGAGCATAAACTTCTAAATTTAACTTCCCACTTTCTAATTTGTTTTGTAATGCTTCCTCATCTTGCGTGTACACAGACTCTGAGATCCTATCAACCAACGAGACAATATCACCTTTACCTAAAATTCTATCTGCTACTTGGGTAGGAATAAAAGCCTCTAAATCAGTTACTTTTTCACCCACTCCGCTAAACTTTAAGGGAACTTGAGTAACTGCTTTCATAGATAAAGCTGCACCGCCTCTGCCATCTCCATCTATCTTAGAGAGAATAATTCCACTAAGTTGTAATCTGTCATTAAATTCTTTAGCAGTCATACTTGAGGTTTGCCCCATCATTGAATCTGCTACTAAGAGAATTTCATTAGGTAGTATTTGCAAACTAATAGCAGTTAATTCTTGCATTAGAGCCTCATTAGTAACTAGTCTTCCTGCCGTGTCTATAATAAAACTATCATAGGAAAATTGAATAGCTTGCTTTTTAGCCAAAGCTACAATGGCTACTATATCTTTAGAAGCATCTTTAGTGGTATATTGATAAAAATCTACATCTATCTGTTTAGATAAAATTTCTAATTGTTCGTAAGCAGCTAAACGTTCAGTATCCAGACTTACAACTAAAACTCGCTTTTTATGCTTATTTTTTAAGTAATAGGCTAACTTTGCAGCCGTTGTGGTTTTCCCACTTCCTTGCAATCCTACCAGCATATAAGACGTTAGGGTATCTTTAATAATTAATTCTGCATTATTTCCTAAAATATTTACTAATTCATCATAAATAATTTTAACTATCATCTGATAGGGAGAAACAGAATCATAGATAGCTCTACCTTCAGATTCTTGTTTTATTTTCTGTATTAACTCTCTTACTACCACTAATGCTACATCTGCTTCTAATAAAGCTATTCTTAGCTCTCTTAAAGAATCATCTAAATCCTGAGCACTAAGTACAGGTTTCTTTTTAATATTTCCCAAAATATGAGTAATTTTAGATGATAAATTATTAAACATTATTTTCTTTTAGATTTCCTTTAAATTCGCATTTTTATTTTATATATGCACTAAAAGCCAGTGTACGAAACTCGTAGACTGACTTAGTTTTCAAAACAATTCTGTGTTTTAAACCTCTATTTTTTTATTCATAAATTCTAATGAACTTTATTAGTATAGTTAGTTAGAGTAACTTTTGTCAATAGTTATTTTGTAATAATAAGTAACTTTTTAGTGCTTATACTATACGAAATAAGATAAATACTTTATAATTACATAGTATGAATT
>NZ_DBKDTU010000003.1:0-1220 GCF_055505085.1 Candidatus Hepatincolaceae symbiont of Strigamia maritima | reverse complement strand
CTTTCCCTACACGACGCTCTTCCGATCTCTTTTTGATATTAAAGCAGAACAGTTGTTAGAAGTTATTACTCCTCACAATATATTTGTTTCATCTGAAAATCCTGATGTGGAGAAGATAGCAACCAAATATGGTTTTAACTTTTTGTTAAGGGATATAAGTTTAACTTACCAATCAGCACTTGAGACGGATATAGTTAAAAATATAGTTAATCAGGTTACAGATAATGAGGATATTATGTGGGTACAAGTTACCCAGCCATTATTTAATGAATTCTCAAAAGTTATACAAAAATGGAAACAAATATATGATGATTATGATTCCTTAGCGGTGGTTAAGAAAATTAATCATCATATTATTGATAATAATGGGAATGCCATTAACTATAATTTTGGTTATTGGCATAAAATTTCACAGTTTCTTATTCCTTATTATGAAGTAACATGGTCTTGTTTTTTTATGAAAATGAGTATGTTAAAAAATGCGTGGTATTATATTGGGAGAAACCCATATCTTTATATTACAGAGACCACTTTAGTGGATATTAATAATCAAAAGGATTTTGAAGTTGCCTCTATACTATATGAGAATTATTATAAATAAAAAATATCTTTAAATGCAAAGAATCCTATTTTATATCCCATTTTCTACGGAATGGTGGCTTAGACATACAATTATCCCTTTAATGAATTTTTTGATAGAGAAATATGAAGTATATTGTGTTATCAACGATAAATATCCTAATTTTTGTAATACTAATAATAAAACTATTTTTAGTGAAATGGCAAACACTAATATAAAATTAATTTATATTACAGATAGTTTTCCTTTTGATGTAGAAAATTCAGAATATTTGCAAGACTCTGTAAAAATTAAGGAGTTTCTAAATTTTTATCTTAATAACATTAATCCTAATCTTATTATTGTTAGATGCCCACCTGCTAAATATTTACAATTAATATTTCCTAATACGTCTATTGTATATATTACTGAAAGTTTACAAATAGTGCCATTTACTGAAAGTAGTGATTTATATGTGGTATCTTTAACTAGAGATGAAAAAATCTTAGGGGGTGGAGGGAAGTATTTTAGTGAAAATATAGATGATATTAAAGAGTATTTTAAGGTTAATAAGCTTGAGTATAATAAAATTAAATGTTTGTATAAAGAATATTTATTAAGTATGGGATCTGATAATATAGAGAGATATATTAAAAAATTA
>NZ_DBKDTU010000002.1:0-4872 GCF_055505085.1 Candidatus Hepatincolaceae symbiont of Strigamia maritima | reverse complement strand
AAATGCTTATAACCATTATTATTTAATAATTTAAATATTTTTGTAGATTTATTTATAGGTATAAAAAAATAGAGAAATTAAAAATATCACAATAATCTATCTATAACATAAAAAACTAATTAAAAATTAATCTTCATGTTTTGAGAAAAGTAAAGACAATGTTAACCAATCAATCAGACTTTAAAATACCTATGGACAAACGACAAAGTTGGGTTAGTCTTGCATCAATATGGGTTGGAAATATGATTTGTATTCCTGCCTTGATGGTTGGTGGCTTTCTGAGCGTTGGTTTTTCAATGAACATGGTAATTATAACACTAATCATAGGTTTTATTATTATTTGTGTTTATATGTCTCTAATTGGTATGCAAGCAGCCGATACAGGACTTCCTTCTGTAGCAATCGCCGGAGAAGCCCTTGGAACTCTAGGATCACGTTTTATAATCAGTCTACTTTTAGGAATAGCTTGTATAGGTTGGTTCGGCGTACAAGTCGCTGTTTGTGGAAATTCCTTTAGTGTTATGTTTAATGATATTACGGGAATATTTATTCCCCCCTGGATAAGCACTTCTTTTTGGGGCATTATAATGGTTTTAACAGCAATATACGGCTATAAATCCTTGAAGTATTTCAGTTATGTTGTTGTTCCTTTATTAGTTATTATGCTTATATACACAGCTTATGCATCTCTTTTCAAAGGGGACGGGCTTGTTACTATTATGGCATATAAATCCCAAACACCAATGGATTTTGTCACTGGAATAAGTATAGTTGTGGGTAGTTTTGCATTAGGTGGTGTGATTTCAGGGGATTATTCTCGTTATGCACGGAAGCGTTCTGATGTTATAAAATCATCAATTATTGGAGTTTTCCCTATCTCTCTTATAATTATGGGTCTTGGAGCAGCAAGTAGTATAACCTCCGGTTACTCTGATATTACAGAAATTCTTGTTTATTTAGGTTTTCCTTCTTTTGCACTTGCAATTTTGATTTTGGCAACATGGTCTACCAATATTCTCAATGCATATTCAGGAGGGATTGCCATATCTAATATGTTAGGTTTAAGTGAGGTAAAATTGAAAATTACAACTGCTATAGCAGGAATTTTAGGTACAATTTTAGGAGCAATAGGTATTGTTTCCAAATTTACTACATTTTTAAGTATTCTTTCATCTCTTATTCCTCCGGTTGCCGGTGTAATAATAGCGTCATATTGGATTATTAACAGAGGTAGAGTTGAAAACTTTAAAATAGTAGAGGGAGTTAATATAACAGGTGTCATCTCATTTGTAATAGCAGCTGCCGTGGCCTATACTACTGCCAATATAATTCCGTTTTTTATTAGTCCTCTCAATGGAATAGTTGTAGCAATGGTTTTATATATTATTCTAATTAAGATACTCCCTGTAAAAGAGAAGGAGATATCATATGAAAAAAATCGGATGTAAGGAGATAGAAGATATTGCATTGGGTGCTGCATTACTTGGTTCGGGTGGCGGAGGAGATCCTTATATTGGTAAGCTTATGGCGATAAGTGCTATTCAAGATTGCGGTGAAGTAACAATGCTTGATCCTCAGGAAGTACCAGATGAGGCTTTTATAGTGCCTATAGCTATGATGGGAGCTCCTACTGTGCTTGCTGAAAAAGGTGCCAGAGGAAATGAATACAAAATACTTTATGATTTGATGACACAACTTTACGGAAAAAAAATTTTTGCACTGATGCCCATTGAAGCCGGAGGAGTAAATAGTATGTTACCCTTTGTGGCAGCAGCTCGTAGCGGATTGCCGGTTATAGATGCCGATGGTATGGGACGGGCTTTTCCTGAACTACAGATGGTTACTTTCACCATTGGCGGACTTTCCGCAACCCCCATGGCTTTAATTGATGAAAAGGGCAACAGTGCTATTTTTAATACAATTAGTAATAAATGGACTGAAGACCTTGCCAGAGCAGTTACTATTAAATGTGGCGGTTCGGTTTCTGTTTCTTTATACTCTATGGAATGGGTATTTATGAAACAATACGTCGTAAAAAATATTATTACCCGTAGTGAGCAACTTGGTAAAGCAATACGTATGGTTAAAGAAGGGAAAGGAACACCGGAAGAAAACTTTTTAAAAGTATCAGATGGCTATAAATTATTCTGTGGTAAAATCTGTGATGTACAACGAGAAACTCGAGGAGCCTTTAATTTTGGTAAGGCTTTATTTGAAGGAATAGGAGAATATACAGGGAGAAAGGCTTTTGTTAACTTTCAAAATGAAAATCTTATAGCCTCTGTTGATAATAAAATTCTTGCAACAACTCCTGATCTTATTTGTCTTGTTGATACGGAAACATTCATACCAGTACCAACTGATGCCCTAAAATACGGAAAACGTGTATTAATTTTAGGTCTAAAATGTTTTGAAGCATGGAGAACCAACAGAGGACTTAAACTTGTGGGTCCGCGTTATTTTGGTTATGATATAGATTATATTCCCGTGGAATTAAGATACAAAGGAGATAACTAATGACTACATATCGTTTAGGTATAGATGTTGGAGGAACCAACACGGATGCAGTTTTAATAGATAATAAATTAAACGTAGTAGCAGAGGTTAAATTACCAACTACTTCTGATGTATATTTAAGCATTCTCGGAGCAATAAAAAGTGTTTTAGATAAATCTTGTATTGATAGAAAATTAATTACACGAGCTATGCTTGGCACAACCCAATGCACTAATGCTATTATTGAACGTAAGTATTTATCAGATGTTGGGATTTTACGTATCGGGGCACCTGCAACTCTAGCAATTAAGCCTATGGTTGACTGGGTAGAAGACATTAAGATAATTGCTAAAGAAGTTGACATCATAAAGGGTGGTTTTGAAGGAGATGGTAGTGAAATTACTCAATTTGATGAAATTGCAGCTCGGGTATTTTTTGAAAAATGTAAAATAAAGGCTTTAAAGTCTATTGCCATTAGTCAAGTATTCTCTTTTGTAAGAAATGATCATGAAGTAATTGCAGCAAAAATTTGTAGGGGAATCATTGGTGAGAATGTTCATATTTCCATATCTAGCAAAATCGGTAGCATGGGACTAATTGAACGTGAGAATGCTACAATTCTTAATGCTGCACTTTATGATGTTGCACGTAATTTTACTGAAGGATTTGTAACAAGTCTTAGTGAAGAGGGTATAGATAATGCTGAGATTTATTTTTCGCAAAACGACGGAACCCTAATGACTATTGAGCAGGCACGAAAATATCCCATTTTAACAATTGCTTGTGGTCCAACTAATAGTATCCGAGGGGCTTGTTATCTTTCTAATGTCTCAAATGCCGTGGTTATTGATATAGGAGGAACAACTACTGACTTCGGAATGTTGCAAAACGGTTTTCCTCGTCAAAGCAGTATTGCTGTTACCATAGGAGGTGTAAAAACCAACTTTCGTATGCCGGATGTAATCTCAATTGGGTTAGGCGGTGGGTCAATAGTCCGTGAGAAAAATGGAAAAATTACCGTAGGTCCTGATAGTGTTGGCTATCTTATTAAAGATAAAGCTTTAGTCTTCGGAGGAAATATACTTACCGCTACAGATATCGCAGTACGACTTGGAATGGCTAATGTCGGGGATGCTACAAAGGTTGCCCATATAGACCAAATATTCGCTGAAAAAGTACTTGAGGTAATACTTAGATTGGTTAGAAATAACATAGATTTAATGAAATCTTCAAGTGAGGATATAGATGTTATACTGGTGGGGGGTGCTTCCATACTTCTTCCTCAAAAAATAGATGGGGTAAAAAATCTGTACAAGCCTCCGAATTTTGCTGTTGCAAATGCCATTGGCTCTGCAATATCAAAAGTGAGCGGGGTTTATGAAAAACTTATTTCATTTGATCAAGTACCACGTGAACAGGCACTTGAACAGGCAAAAAAAGAAGCAGTGAATTTAGCCGTTAAAGCCGGAGCTTTACCTCATACCGTGGAAATTATAGATATTGAAGATGTTCCTTTGCAGTACTATCCTGCTAATACCAATAGAGTTAAAGTTAAAGCTGCCGGAGAATTAAAATAAAAATAACTACATTTTAGGTAATCTTGTGTATTTAGACAGATACATGGAGTGCTTATCAATCTAGTAGCACTAAGGAAAACATAATACTGATGGGGTTTGGATTGTATTAAGTAAGAGTGTATTTTATACCCTGCTTTTAAACCGGTTTCTCCATATGTAGCTGGCAGAATTTAATGTCAAACTGGGCAATTTACATGTCGAAGATTTTAAGTAATAGTAGTTAATGGATTGTCAAGTTTGTATTTTTAAAGACAATTATATACCAGAATAATGTTACTTGGTCTCTTTATTAGAAATAATATTGAGACCATTTTAAAAGAATCACCTTGAAAATTTGGGTATTTATTCCACTTTTTTTGTAGTTGGCAGAATTTAATGGCAAAATAGGAAACTTTAAATGGCGAGAATTTACACGAATAAGATTGAATAATTTGTCAAGTTTTAATTTTTGAATTTTATTTTTGAATTTTTAAAAAGATTGATTAGATACCACTTTTTTATTATAATTAAATAATAATATTATCCGTAAATAGTGTAATAAATTATATATGCAATATTTAGAAGCTTTAGATTTATTACAATGCTGTAGCGGGACAAATTAAATGGGAATTTGGGCAGTTTTAAACGGGACAGATTTTTACAAATAGAATCTATTTATTTGTCAAGAGTTTATTTTATAGCTTAGATTCTTTTTCTCTTTAAATTGTTGTAGAAGATATGGTAGTTTGTAGTTATGTTGCATAATAAGTAAGTAAATAGGAGTTAGGGGATGAATAAGGAAGAGTTAGTTAGTGCTATT
>NZ_DBKDTU010000001.1:0-4948 GCF_055505085.1 Candidatus Hepatincolaceae symbiont of Strigamia maritima | reverse complement strand
ATATTATTGCGGGTTTTTTCAATCAACCGTAGTAGTAAAATATAAGGTATTCTGTCCCATTATAAAGACAGATGACGATGCAGTAAGAAAATTTAGAAATATTATGTTTATATTTAATAGGAATAATGTTTTGTAAATTATAGCTATATATTAGAATTTTAATATATACTATCAGAAGATCTTATGCAAGAAGTTTTTAAGCTTAGAGTTAATTTTAAACTTAAGATTGAGTAAATGTTTTACTAATTAGTAATAATAAATGTATTCTATTTTTTGATAATAGTACTTAGATGTAATCTAGTATTTTATCGATACTAATAAGTATCTTAAAAGGGAATTCTGCGATTCTATGTATTAATAATTTTACTCATAATCAGTATATTAAAATTATAGAGTTTTAATCACTACCATTTTGTGAGTAAGCATCTCTTTCATAGTATGAGCAATACCACCTATACCGTAGCCAGTTGATTTTCTGCCTGCAAAAGGCATCCAATCTACCCTAAAAGCACTATGATCGTTAACTATGATTGCATTAGCATCAATATTATGAAATAAATGTAATATAGAATTAAGATTATTACTAAAAACTGCTGCCTGAAACGGTAAATTAGGAGCATTAGCTTTTTTTACGGCTTCATCCATTGTACTATATCCATATACACAAACCACAGGACCAAATACTTCCACGAGTGATACCTTAGATTGAAGGTTTGGTTCTAAAAGAATAGTAGGTTCATATAAAGTATCAGATATTTTTTTACCACCACACAATAAAGTTGCACCCTCTTCTATAGCATTTCTTACCCAAGTAGCAATTCTATCTACTTCCTTAGTAGAAATTAAGGGACCAACCTCGGTATCTAATAAGCTTGGGTCTCCTACTTTTAGATTTTTAGTAGCTACAACTAACTTCTCTGTAAAGTTTTTTAATTCTTCCTGAGGAACATATACTCTCTGGGTAGAGATACAAACCTGACCAGCATGATAAAATCCTCCTTTTACAAGAGATGTAATAATTGTATCTAACTTATCTAAATTTTTATCAATTATGACAGGAGCAGCTCCGCCGTGTTCCAAAGCATATCTAGTGCCAGGAGCTAACTTATGAGCTAGATACCAGCCAATTTGTGAAGAACCTATAAAGCTTAAAAATCCTATTCTGTTATCTGTAACCAGTGCTTCAGTTACTATATTATCACATACTAAACTATAACAAAATTCTTGGTGTAATCCTGCTTCATACAATAATTCTACAAATCTTAAACAACATAAAGGAGTTTTACTAGCAGGTTTGATAATAACTGGGCATCCAACGGCAATTGCTGGAATAATCTGATGTACAATTAAATTAAGAGGATGATTAAAAGCACTAATAGCTAAAACTACACCTATGGGTTCATAAATTGTAAAAGCCAATCTATCTTCAGAGGCTTTAGAATATCCCATCGGAATTTCTTCACCTCGCATTACATACATTATTTCTTTAGTTGCTAATTTAATTCCCTCAATTGCTCTGGCTACCTCAACTTTAGCATCAATTAAAGGTTTACCACCCTCTTTAGCAATAAGTGTGGCAAAAACATCAGCTTCCTTACTTACTAATTCACTTAATTTATTTAAAATATCAATTCTTTGATAAGGCTTTAACCACAAAGATTTATTAAGAAATCTTTGATGAGCTTTCTCTAGCATTATCATTGCTTCATCTCTATTCTGTTTTTTTAAAGATTTTATAAAAGCACCGTCATATGCTGAAACTACATCTATACTCATTACTGTAATTACTCCGCTGTTAAACAATTAATAATTATTTTAGTTTTAATTAATAACTTATGTTATTACCTGTTTGTTTTTTAATTCATTTGTTAAGACTTTAGTATTTTCTGAATAATCAATCGGTACATCAATTAAGTGAATCCCACCTTTTGCAAAACAACTATTTAATAAGCTAGAAAAATCTTCGGTTTTTTGTAATCTATAGCCGGAAATCCCATAACTCTCCGCATATTTAATAAAATCAGGATTATTAAAATTTAATCCATAATCTTTAAAATTCATATCGTTTTGTTTCCATCTAATCATACCGTAACCATTATCATTTAAAATCAGTATTACTACATTTAAGTTTAAACGCACTGCAGTTTCAAGTTCTTGAGAGTTCATCATAAAACCCCCATCTCCTACTACTGCTAAAACTTTCTTCTTAGGAAATAATCTTGCTATTTCCATAGCTGAAGGCAATCCGGCACCCATACTGGCAAGAGCATTGTCTAATAATAAAGAATTAGGAGAAGTTGTAGTATAATAACGAGCAAACCATAATTTATACATACCGTTATCTAGGGCTACTACACCCTCTTTTCCTACAATTTTATTAATATCTGCCACCACACGTTGAGGTTTAATAGGAAAAGAGTTATTAGTATTATGTTCATTAATGTGTTTAGTTAAAAAATCTTTTACCCTACCTGCATAAGAAAAATCCTGAGTACATTTCCCCAATTCTTTGGCTAATATTTGTACACTATAGGCTATATCCCCTATTACTTCTAACTGCGGATTATAAATATTATCTACAATTGCAGAGGTATAATTAATATGTATTACTTGTTTACTATCTTTATCCATAAAGTAGGGAGGTTTTTCTATAACATCATGCCCTATGTTAATCACTAAATCAGATTTATTAACTAAATCGTGTAAATAATCACCCCCAGATAACGCTGCTGTTCCTATGTAATTAATGTGTTCTTCAGAAATAGCCCCTTTACCCATTTGAGTATTAAAAAAAGGTAATCCTGTAGTATCAATAAAATTTAGAAGTTCTATACTTACATTCTTTCTGTTACATGCACCACCTATTAAAACAAGCGGTTGTTTTGCTTGTTTAATTAGTTTAACTGCCTCACTAACACTATGCTGATTAGCTTGCGGATATAATACTTTACTAATAGCAAAAATACCATTAGTATCTTCGGTATTTATTTCTGCTGAAACATCCTCAGGAAATTCAATATGTACTGCTCCTGGTTTTTCTTCAACTGCAACTCTAAAAGCTTCTCTGACAGTTGCAGTAACCATATTAATATCTACTATTTGTTTAGTATATTTAGTAATAGGACTCATCATCTCTACTACATCTAAGATTTGAAACCTACCTTGCTTACTTTTTTTAATAGGTTTTTGCCCTGTAATTACTAATAAAGGAAATCCGCATAATTGTGCATAGGCTACTGCAGTTGTAAAATTAGTAGCACCGGGTCCTAAAGTAGAAATAGCCACACCTACTTTACCGGTTATTCTGCCATAAGTAGCCGCCATAAAAGCTGCTGCCTGTTCATGTCTATTCAAAATTAATTGAATGTTAGATTTTCTTATAGATTCTAAAAGATCTAGGTTTTCTTCACCAGGCACTCCATAAATTACTTCAACACCCTCATTCTCAAGTGCTTTTACAAATAAATCTGATGCATTATAAATTTTAGTTAATGACATTCTATATCTCCTTTTAGGTTATCATTTTAGATTAATAATAATCACATATTAAATTTCATTTTAATTACTGTTTCCAGCCTACGGAGCGATAAGGAATAAGCAACACTTCTTAAGGATCTGTTTTCTTCTAATTGTAATTTCCAAATACTATTAAAAGTTTGAGTTAGAATATCTTCTAATTTAACTTTTACTTTTTCTTCTGTCCAATGATGGAACTGTAGGTTCTGCACCCATTCAAAATAGCTTACAATAACTCCACCAGAATTAGCTAGTACATCAGGAACTATTATAACATTTTTTTTCTCTAAAACACTATTAATTTTTCCGCTAATAGGACCATTGGCTGCTTCAACAATGTATTTAGCTTGAATTTTGTGAACATTTGCTTCATTAATAACATTTTCCATAGCAGCCGGAATTAAGATATCAACTTCAGATTCTAATAATTCACTATTAGTAATAAGTTTTACATTCTGAAGATTTGCACTAATTTCAGGAGAATGTAAAGTTTTATTTTTATGTAACCTTAATTGTTTAGATATTTCTTGAATATTAAGACCATCATTAGAAAATATTCCCCCACTCACATCACTAATTGCTACTATTTTATAGCCGGCATCAAATAAAAATTTTGCTAAATAATAACCAACCTTACCAAAACCCTGAATGGCAATAGTAGTATTATGAATAGCTTTCCCTATTTTATCTATTAATAATTTACTAATATAAAATACCCCATAACCTGTAGCCTCTTCCCTAAATAAACTACCCATAAGTTGCACAGGTTTACCAGTAATAACTGCCGGAGATTTAATACCTTTAATAGTTTCGTATTCATCAAGCATCCATTTCATAATAGTATTATTAGTACCAACATCAGGAGCCGGAATGTCAAGATAAGGACCGATAGCATCAACTATTGCTCTAATATAAGCTCTTGATAATTTTTCTAATTCAGTTTTTGATAACATAGTAGGATCAACAATAATACCACCTTTAGCTCCTCCATAGGGCAATCCTACCAAAGAATTTTTTATCATCATACCTACTGCTAAACTTCCTATTACTTCTTCACTTACTGTATCACTAAAACGAATTCCCCCTTTACCTGGACCTAAAACCGTATTATGCCTAATACGATAACCAGTAAATACTTTTATCTCACCATTATCCATTACTATAGGCAAAGTAACTGTTAAAATCTGCTCAGAATTACTCATGTATTCTAATACCATAGGATTAATGTGAGATTCTTTCCCTAATTTGTTTAACAAATTAATGCTATCTTTAAAACTATTTGTCATTATAAATTAACCTTTTTACATTATTACAAAATTATAATATTCTTACACTGATTATATACTAGTGCAAAAGTAAATCAATAATAATTATGATTAAACTCTATAATAATTTTAAATATATATAGTATATTGATTAATATAAAAAGATA